>JAXDOA010000324.1:0-3706 GCA_034669125.1 Hyphomicrobiales bacterium | reverse complement strand
AGAAATGGAAACTGTTCACGCTGGTGGCCAATACGTTCTTCTCGTTCGCCGTCGGTCTCGCCGCGGTGTTTGCGATCCTCAAGCTCTCATTCGGACTCTAGGTCATGGCTGGAAACGGCAGCAACGGCGGCGCAGCGCCGAAAACCAACGGTCGGGCCTACCCGATCGAGGACCACAGCTACGACGTGGTCATCGTCGGCGCCGGCGGCTCGGGCTTGCGCGCAGTCGTCGGCTGTGCCGAAGCGGGCCTGAAGACCGCCTGCATCACCAAGGTGTTTCCGACCCGCTCGCACACCGTCGCGGCGCAGGGCGGCATCGCCGCGGCGCTCGGTAACATGGGCGAGGACGACTGGCGCTGGCACATGTACGACACCGTCAAGGGCGCCGACTGGCTCGGCGACCAGGATGCCATCGAATACATGGTCCGCGAAGCGCCCGCCGCCGTGTACGAGCTGGAGCACTGGGGCCTGCCGTTCTCGCGCCGCGAGGAGGACGGCAAGATCTACCAGCGCCCGTTCGGCGGCATGACCACGCATTACGGCAAGGGCACCGCGCAGCGCACCTGCGCGGCCGCCGACCGCACCGGCCACGCCATGCTGCACACCATGTACGGGCAGGCGCTCAAGCATTCCTCCGAGTTCTTCATCGAGTATTTCGCGATCGACCTGATCATGGACGACGAGGGGCGCTGCCGCGGCGTGATCGCGCTCAATCTCGACGACGGCAAGATCCACCGCTTCCGCGCGCAGCAGACGATTCTCGCGACCGGCGGCTACGGCCGCGCGTACTTCTCCTGCACGTCGGCGCATATCTGCACCGGCGACGGCAACGCCATGGTGTTACGCGCCGGACTTCCGCTGGAAGACATGGAGTTCGTCCAATTCCACCCGACCGGCATCTATCCGGCGGGCTGCCTGATCACAGAAGGCTCGCGCGGCGAAGGCGGCTACCTCACCAACTCCGAAGGCGAGCGCTTCATGGAGCGCTATGCGCCCTCCGCCAAGGATCTTGCCTCGCGCGACGTCGTCTCACGCGCCATGACGATCGAAATCCGCGAAGGCCGCGGTGTCGGCAAGGAGAAGGATCATCTCCATCTGCACCTCGATCATCTCGATCCCAAGGTGCTGCATGAGCGCCTGCCCGGCATCTCGGAGACCGCGCGCATCTTTGCCGGCGTCGATCTCACCAAGGAGCCGATCCCGGTGCTGCCGACCGTGCACTACAACATGGGCGGCATCCCGACGAACTATCACGGCGAGGTGCTGACCAAGAAGAACGGCGATCCCGATCGCGTCGTGCCCGGCCTGATGGCGCTCGGCGAAGCCGCCTGCGTGTCGGTGCATGGCGCCAATCGGCTCGGCTCGAATTCGCTGATCGACCTGGTGGTGTTCGGCCGCGCCGCAGCGCTGCGCTGCGCCGAGAAGCTGGTGGCGGGCGACAAGCAGCCCGACCTGCCGAGCGATTCAGCCGAGCGGCCGCTCGCGCGGCTCGACAAATTCCGCAATGCCGCAGGCTCAGCGCCCACCGCCGAGCTGCGGCTGAAGATGCAGAAGGTGATGCAGACCAATTGCGCGGTGTTCCGCTCGGGCCAGATTCTCGAGGAAGGCCACAAGCTGATCCACGACGTGTTCGGCGGCATCCCGGACGTGCGCGTCACCGACCGCTCGCTGATCTGGAACACCGACCTGATCGAGACGCTGGAGTTCGACAATCTGATCGCACAGGCGGTCGTCACCATGGATTCGGCGCGCAACCGCACCGAAAGCCGCGGCGCGCACGCGCGCGAGGACCATCCCGATCGCGACGACGTGAACTGGATGAAGCACACGCTCGCCTGGTTCGACGACGCGACCGGCAAGGTGACGATCGATTACCGCCCGGTGCACACCTACACGATGACCAACGACATCGCGTATATCGAACCCAAAGCTCGCGTCTATTGAGAAAGCCACATGGTCGAACTCACGCTCCCGAAAAACTCCAAGCCGACCGAAGGCAAGGCCTGGCCGGCGCCTGCGGGCGCCACCGAGACGCGGCAATACCGCATCTATCGCTGGAATCCGGAGGACGGCGAGAACCCGCGCATCGACACCTATACCGTCGACACCGCCGATTGCGGCCCGATGATTCTCGACGCGCTGATCTACATCAAGAACAAGATCGATCCGACGCTGACCTTCCGCCGCTCCTGCCGCGAAGGGGTATGCGGCTCCTGCGCGATGAACATCGACGGCACCAACACGCTCGCCTGCACGCGCGGCATGGACGAGGTCAAGAAGGACACGATCACGATCTATCCGCTGCCGCACCAGCCGGTGGTGAAGGATCTGGTGCCCGACTTGACGAATTTCTACGCCCAGCACGCCGCGATGCAGCCGTGGCTCAAGACAACCACCGCCCCGCCCGAGAAGGAATGGCGCCAGTCGAAGGAAGACCGCGACAAGCTCGACGGGCTTTACGAGTGCATCCTGTGCGCCTGCTGCTCGACTGCGTGCCCGAGCTACTGGTGGAACTCGGAGCGCTTCATGGGGCCGGCCGCGCTGCTGCAGGCGCGGCGCTGGCTCGTCGACTCGCGCGACGAGGCGACCGGCGAGCGGCTCGACGATCTGGAAGACCCGTTCCGGCTTTACCGCTGCCACACCATTATGAACTGCGCCAAGGCGTGTCCGAAGAGCCTGAACCCCGCCAAGGCGATCGCCGAAATCAAGGCGACGATGGTCGAACGGCAGGTGTAGGTCCGCCATGATCGATCACGTCGGCTTTTCGGTTTCCAACTACGCGCGTTCGAAGGCCTTCTACGAAAAAGCGCTGGCTCCGCTCGGCTATGTGCTGATCATGGAAGTGCAGCAGAACGAGCACGACGCGAAGGCCTGTGGCTTCGGCTTTGGCCCCAGCGGCAAGCCTGACTTCTGGATCGGCGGCGAGGGTGGGCTCAACAAGCCCGTGCATATCGCGATCACGGCGAAAGATCGCCCCACGGTCGACGCGTTCTACAAGGCTGCGCTTGCCGCGGGTGCGAAGGACAATGGCCCGCCGGGCCTGCGACCGCACTATCACGTCAACTACTATGGGGCCTTCGTGCTCGATCCCGACGGGCACAACATCGAGGCCGTCTGTCACGCGCCGGGATAACTACGCCGGCTTGAGCATCTTCGTCTGCACGTCGAGCATCGCGGTGGCGAAGCCGTGCGAATCGGCGACCATCTCGCGCCATACCGACATCGGCGTCGGATGCGGCGCTTCCACCTCGCCGACCACGCTGCCGAAATCGAACGTCAGTTCCGCCTCGAACTTGCGCGCCAGCTCGACCATGCGCTGGTTGTTGGCGAGGCACGCCATGTGCAGGAGCTTGATGCCGCGATTGCGTGCAGCCAGTAGCGTGCGTTCCAGGAGCGCGCTGCCGACACCGTGGTTCTGCCACGGCGTCTCGATCGAGAACGCGGCCTCCGCCTCATGGGCGAAGTCATTGCCGAGCGGACGCAGCTCGGCGACGCCGCGTAAAGTCCCCGCGACGAAGAACCCATGCATCACTGAGTCGAGCCCGAGCGAGAGCTCGGTGTAGTTCACGATGAACTCGTCCGACACCGCGCCGCCGAAGCGGTTGCGGCGGCTCTCCTTGTCGAGACGCAGAAGGTGATCGCGATAGCGGCCGGCACGGTCGACCCAGATCTTGCGGATCACGCCGTCGGTCAGAGGTTCGGACATT
>JAXDOA010000323.1:0-3631 GCA_034669125.1 Hyphomicrobiales bacterium | reverse complement strand
CTTCGGCGAGCCTCGAAGGATGAGTTCGCGGCCATCCTTCGAGGCTTGCAAGGGCTCGCACCTCAGGGTGAGGGCTCCCTACTTCTTCTTCTGACTCCTATCCTCGTACTTCCGCAGTTCCAGCCGCGCCACCGCCTCCTCGTGCACCGCGTCGGGACCGTCGACGATGCGCATCGTGCGCGTGCGCGCATACGCGTAGGCGAGGTGGAAGTCTTGGCTCACGCCGCCGCCACCGTGCACCTGAATGGCGCGGTCGACCAGCTTCTGCGCCATCTTCGGCGCAACCACCTTGATCATCGCGATTTCGCGCCGCGCCGCCTTGTTGCCGACGGTGTCCATCATGTGCGCGGCGTAGAGCGTGAGCAGGCGCGACTGGTCGATCTCCATGCGCGATTCCGCGATCCACTGCCGCGTTACGCCCTGTTCGGCGATGCTCTTGCCGAACGCGGTGCGCGCCATCGCGCGCTGGCAGAGCGATTCCAGCGTGCGCTCCGCCAAGCCGATGGTGCGCATGCAGTGATGGATGCGGCCGGGGCCAAGCCGGCCTTGCGCGATCTCGAAGCCGCGGCCTTCACCGAGCAGGATGTTCGAGACCGGCACGCGCACGTCCTTGAAATCGACTTCGCCGTGGCCGTGTGGCGCGTCATCGTAACCGAACACGTGGAGCGAGCGCATCATCGTCACGCCGGGTGTGTCCATCGGCACCAGCACCATCGACTGGCGCTTGTGCTTCTCGGAATTGTCCGGGTCGGTCTGCCCCATAAAGATCATGATCTTGCAGCGGTGATCCGGCGCGCCCGAGGTCCACCACTTGCGCCCGTTGATCACATAATGATCGCCGTCGCGCTTGATCGATGAGCGGATGTTGGTCGCGTCCGACGAGGCGACGGCCGGCTCAGTCATCGCGAAGGCGGAGCGGATCTTCCCCTCCATCAGCGGCTCGAGCCACTGCTTCTTCTGCGCGTCCGTCGCGTAGAGGATCAGCGTCTCCATGTTGCCGGTGTCGGGCGCCGAGCAATTGAACGGCTCACCGCCGATCGGCGAGCGGCCCATGGTCTCGCACATGCTGGCGTATTCCAGATTAGTGAATGAGTCCGGGAAATGCTTCTTCGGCAGAAACAGGTTCCACAAGCCGACCTTCCTCGCCTTGGCCTTGAGCTCGTCCATGATCGGCGGCGCCTTCCAGCGGTCGCCGCCCTCGTCGAGCTGCTGGTGATAGGTGTGCTCCGCCGGGATGATGTGCTCATCCATGAACGCCTTCACGCGCTCGCCGATCTCGACGGCTTTTGCGCTCGGCGGCGGCAGGACTGGAATGGACATGCGTGTCTCCCGTTGTTCTTCTTGTGTTATTTCGCGCCGACGATCCCGCCCATGCGGGCGAGCGCGACGAGGTGATGATCGGCGTCGCCGAAGGTCTTGTCGATCATGGTGGCGCGCTTGAAATAGTGGCCGACCTTGTACTCCATGGTCATGCCGATGCCGCCATGAAGCTGGATCGCGCCTTCGCCGACGATCTTGGCCGAACGGCCGATCTGCACCTTGGCGGCGGCAATCGACTTGCGCCGCTCGGCGGCGTTCGGCTCCTCGCTCATCATGCTGGCGAGCATCGCCATCGAGCGCGCCTGTTCGAGCGCGATCAGCATGTCGCCGGCGCGATGCTGCAGCACCTGGAAATTGCCGATCGGCACGCCGAACTGCTTGCGCTGCTTGAGGTAGTCCACGGTGATCTCGTGCATCGCACCCATCGCGCCCACCGCTTCGGCGCAAAGCGCCGCGATCGCTGAATCCACCACCTGTTCGATCAGGGAAAAGGCATTGCCGGGTTCGCCGATGACGGCGTCGGCGCCCACCTTCACGTTCTGCAGCGTGATCTCGGCGGCGCGCAGGCCGTCCATGGTCGGATAGCCGCGCCGGGACACGCCATCCTGTTTGGCATCGACGAGAAACAGCCCGATGCCGGTCTTGGCGCGCTGGTCGCCGGCGAGGCGCGCCGAGACGATCAGCCTGTCGGCGCAGTCGCCATGCGTCGCGAGGCTCTTCTCGCCGTTGAGCACGTAGCCCGCGCCGTCCTTTTTGGCGGTCGCCGCCACATCGGCGAGATCGTAGCGCGCTTGCCGCTCGAGATGCGCAAACGACAGCAGCGCCTCGCCGGCCGCGACCTTCGGCAGCAGTTCGGCCTTCACGGCATCGTTCGCGCCGCCGCGCAGGAGGCCGCCGCCGATCACCACGGTCGCGAGATACGGCTCCAGCGCCAGCGCGCGGCCGAACGCCTCCATCACGATCATGGTGTCGACCGGCCCGCCGCCGATGCCGCCGTGCTCTTCGGCGAAGGGGAGCGCGGTCAGGCCAAGCTCGGCATACTGCCGCCACATGTCGCGGCTCCAGCCGTCCGGCTCGGCCATGAATTTCTTGCGCGTCTCGAAATCGTAGCGCTGCGTGGTGAGCCGCTCGACCGAGTCTTTCAGCAGGCGCTGTTCGTCGGAAAGTTCGAAGTCCATTCAGGCACCTTGCGTTGCTGTCATTCCGGCCGAGCGAAGCGAGGGCCGGAATCCATACCCCCAAGCGGAGCTACCGAGAACCAGTCGTGGTTATGGATTCCGGGCTCGGCGCTGCGCGCCGCCCCGGAATGACAGAGAGCTACAACCCCAATATCGCCTTCGCGATAATGTTCTTCTGGATTTCGTTCGAACCGCCGTAGATCGAGATCTTGCGCCAGTTGAAGTATTGCGGCGCGAGCGGCGCCGCGTAGTCGGGGCCGATCGGCGGCTCGTTCCAGCGATCCTCGTCGCTGTGGCGGAACTGATCCGGCAGCGCGTAAGGGCCGATCGCCTCCATCAGCAATTCCGAGATGTTCTGCTGGATTTCCGAGCCCTTGATCTTGAGGATCGAGGAGGCGGGATCCGGCCGGTTGCCCTTGCGGTTGCGTTCCGCCGCGACGACGCGGAGCTGCGTCATCTCCAGCGCCTTGAGCTCGACCTCGATCGCCGCGATCTTCATGGCGAAGCGCTCGTCTTCGATCAGCGGCTTGTCGCCGATGCGCTCGAAGGAGGCGATCTCGCGCAGCCGGCGCACCTGCGCCTTCGAGGCGCCGACGCGCGCAATGCCGGAGCGTTCGTTACCGAGCAGGAATTTCGCGCAGTCCCAGCCTTTGTTCTCCTCATAGATGCGGTTCTCGACCGGCACCTTCACGTCGTCGAAGAATACCTCGTTGACCTCGTGGCTGCCGTCGATGGTCTGGATCGGCCGCACCGTAACGCCGGGCGTCTTCATGTCGACGAGAATGAAGGTGATGCCTTCCTGCTTCTTCGCTGCGGTGTCGGTACGGCACAGGACGAAGATCCAGTCGGCGTATTGCGCGCTGGTGGTCCAGGTCTTCTGCCCATTGATGATGTAGTGGTCGCCCTCGCGCTTGGCGCTGGTCTTCAGCGAGGCGAGATCGGAGCCCGCACCCGGCTCGGAGAAGCCCTGGCACCACCAGTCGTCGAGATTGCGGATGCGCGGCAGGTATTTCTGCTTCTGGTCCTCGCGGCCGAACGCAATGATCACCGGACCGACCATCATGGTGCCGAACGGCAGCGGCTCCGGCGCGGGCGCCTGCTGCAGTTCCTCCTTGAAGATGTAGAGCTGCACC
>JAXDOA010000322.1:0-2946 GCA_034669125.1 Hyphomicrobiales bacterium | reverse complement strand
ACCTCCTGGTGCGCAAACATCGACGCGCTTCAATGCGCACCAGGAGGTGCGCGGTCCGGCGTTAGCCGGGCTGGATTTCAGCAAGCCCATTGTCGAGCACGACCACATCCCGTTCGCGCAGCCGTGCCCGAAACGACACCTGCGCACCATCGATCCACATTTCCGTGCGGATCGTCTCGCCCGGGAAAACCGGCGCGGTGAAGCGCAGACGCATGCTCTTGAAGCGCGCGGGATCGTAGCCCGCAGCCGTCTTCAGCAGCGCATGACCGGCGACGCCGAGCGAGCAGAGCCCATGGAGGATCGGCCGCGGGAAACCAGCCGCGCGCGCAATTTCGGGATCCGCATGCAGGGGATTATAATCGCCGGACAGCCGATAGATCAGCGCCGCGTTCGGCGAGGTCGGCAAATCGCACACAGCATCCGGCGCGCGCTGCGGAATCCCGTGCGGTGCCGGCGCCTGTTTCGCCGGCCCGCCGAAACCGCCATCGCCGCGCAGCACCGTCGTCCCGGTGAGCGTGACGAGCTTTTCGTCCGTCTTCGCATCGCTGACCACACGCTCGCTGAACAAGAGCGAGCCCTTCTCCGCGCCTTTGTCGATGATGTCGGTCACGCGCGTGCGCCCGACGACACTCGTCGCCGGGGGAATCGGCGCATGCCAGATGATCCCCTGCTCGCCGTGCAATATCTTCTTCCAGTTTACGCCGGTCGCGGGATCGTGCAGCCAGAAGCCGGGATAGGCGAGCACCACCGCCATTGTCGGCAACGCGCGCAAATCCTTCTCGTAGACAAAGCGCAATTGCTCTTCGTCCAGGGGGTCGCTGCCGAGGCCGAGACCCAGCGCATACAGCATCGTGTCGCGCGCCGAATATTCATGGCGCAGTTCCTCGAACGGCCAATTCAGCAATTTGTCGACATCGAGCGCCATCTGAAACAACCCCTATATGCGCGGAACGCGATGAATGAACGGCCACGGATCGGCTTCCGAGTCGCGCGGCACTTCGATGTCGATGAGCCACGGCCCGCCGCTGGCGAGTGCGCGCTCGAGCACCGGCCGGAACTCGCGCGGTGAACGCACGCGGGCGCCGCCGAGTCCGAACGCGTCGGCGATTTGCATGAAATCCGGATTGACGAGGTCGGCGGCGATGACGCGGCCATCGAAGCGCGTCATCTGATCGCGGCGCACATTGCCGTAGGCGTTGTTGTTGAACACAAGAGCCACGACGCCGACGTTGAACTGCACCGCGGTTGCAAGCTCCTGCACGGCAAACATGAAGCCGCCGTCGCCACAGATCGCCACGACCGGGCGATCGGGATTAGCGACCTTCACGCCGAGGGCGGTCGGATAACCGGCGCCGAGCGTGCCCTGATAGCCGGACGACACGAACGTGCGCGGCTCGTAGACCGGAAACCCGTACCACGAGGCAAATCCGACCTGCGACAGCTCGTCGGTGACGAAAGCGTTTGCCGGCAGCACGTCGCGCAGGATGCGCAGATACGACATTTGCGGCTCGATCGCGCGGATCTCCTCCGCCACCTTGCCGCGCGCGGCGCGGATTTCCTCGCGCCGACCGGCGGCGCGCCGGAAGCCGACCCGCCGCACCGCCACGACAAGGCCTTGCGTCCCATCCACCGCGTCGCCGACGATGCCGACATCCGGCGGGAAGCGGCGCATCTCGGCGGGATCGATGTCGATGCGGATCATCTTCTGCCCGGCCGGCCGGTTCTGCCAGCGCACATCGATGAGCTCCATGCGCGTGCCGATGCCGATGACAAGGTCGGTGCCAGGCCAGAGCTCGTAGGCCTCGGCAAGCGTCAGCCCGAGCTCGTGCGCGTTGCTCAGAATGCCGCGGCCGCTGCGAAAGGCGACGACCGGCGCATCCAGCGCCTCGGCGAGTTCGCGGATTTCCTCAGCCGCCGCGATCGCGCCGCTGCCGACCATGATCATCGGATGGCGGCTCGCCGCGATGAGCCGCGCCGCGGCGCTTAGTGCGTCCGGGTCGGCCGGCGGCGCCGGAAAGAGCGGCAGGGGATCGCAATCGGCGATCATCTCGCGGCGGGTGAACACGTCCCACGGCATTTCCAGCGCGGCGGGACCCTGGCGGCCCGACAGCATGGCCTGGAAGGCGCGCGCCACCTCGACCCGTGCCATGGAGGCAGCCTCGATCCGCCCCGCCCATTTGGTGAAGGTGCGCAGCGTCGCGAGTTGATCCGGCATTTCGTGCAGATGGCCGCGGCCGCGCCCAAGAAAGGCGGTCGGCACCTGCCCCGTCACGCAGAGCACCGGCGCGTTGCAGCCATAGGCAGTGAGCAGCGCCGCGCCCGCGTTGAGCACGCCCGGACCAGGCACGACGGAGAAGGCTGCGGGCTTACCGGTCGAGCGCGCATGGCCGAAAGCCATGTAGCCGCAGGCCTGCTCGTGGCGGGCGCCGATCACCTTGAGCTTCGGCTGCGCCCGATGCAGCGCGTCGAAGAGGCCATAGACCTGCGCGCCGGGGAGCCCGTAGACCGTATCGATCGCGTGGTCGATGAGGCCGGCGACGATCGCTTCGCCGCCGGTCATGACAGCTGAATTCATCTCTAGCGCCCGGCCCTGCCTTTGACTTCCGCTCACCCCATGCCATCGAAACCGCGCGCGGCCAAGCCGCGGAGGCCTCGGGTCTGGAGCTTGCATGTCCTTTCATGCGAGGATTAGGAACGGGCGGGAGTGCCCCACAGTCCTGCAAGCGAGTGCGGAGGAAGAATGAGGAAAGTGTATCCGGACGCGAAGGCGGCGCTCGCCGGACTATTGCGCGACGACATGACGATCATGGCCGGAGGCTTTGGCCTCTGCGGCATCCCGGATTTGCTGATCGAAGCGGTGCGCGAATCCGGCGTGAAGGGCCTCACCGTCATTTCGAACAATGCCGGGATCGACGGCGTCGGGCTTGGGCGGCTGCTCGACACGCG
>JAXDOA010000321.1:0-2636 GCA_034669125.1 Hyphomicrobiales bacterium | reverse complement strand
AATCGCATCGTCGATCAGCCCGGCCATGTGCCCATGGACTGGCACCCGACCGCGCAGACCGCGGAGGCGGTCGAGTGAGCTATTCCGACGTCGCCGCCGGAAAAGTCGCGGCGGTTGTGACATCGCTGGAGATGTTCGCGCGACCGCAGTTGCGTCCGGCACCGGCGGAGTTGCAGCTCTCGTTGCGTCATGTCGAACGGCCCGCGCTGGACTGGTTCCGCCAGCTTTATCGCAGCGTCGGCGAGGACTGGCTCTGGTTCTCGCGGCTGGCGATGCCCGATGCGGCGCTTGCCGCAATCATCCACGACCCGCGCGTCGAAGTGTCCGTTCTGATGGCGGGAGCGGAGGAAATCGGGCTGCTCGAACTCGACTTCCATGTCGCCAACGAGTGCGAGATCAGTTTCTTCGGAGTGACGGCGAAATATATCGGCACCGGCGCGGCGCGCTGGCTGATGAACGAGGCGCTCGAGCGCGCATGGTCGCGTCCCGTGCGGCGGGTCTGGATCCATACCTGCACATTCGATCACCCTGCCGCGCTCGCGTTTTACACGCGCACCGGCGTCCAGCCCTTCGCCCGGCTGATCGAGACCGTGGACGATCCGCGGCTGACGGGCATTCTGCCGCGCAGCGCCGCGCCGCACGTGCCGCTGATCGAGCAGCGATGACGCTGCGGAAACTACATTCAGCAGAAAATTTTCGTCGATTGCTTTTCACGCGCGCGTGAGAGTCGCGCACTGCGCGAACTGTTTCCTTCAGCCCGCACATGAATCGGCCGGCCTCTGAAATCTGCCACAACCACAGAGTGCTTCGCCGCGCGCGCCACCCATCGCGCCGGCGCACAAAGGCGCATCATTCCCATGCATTTCTGCATTAAATCTGAGATTGCACGATGGTAATTTCTCGTATTCAACTTAAGCGGTTCGATCCGCTAACGATACGTGGCGCGCCAGGCACGGGAGCCACGATGCGCAGCAACCCAAACAACACTGCTGTCCTGATGAGACGAGCCAAAGCGGCACGGGGTGAACGCGTGCCGTAACGGCATCAACACGGGGGCCGAAATACCATGTACATCTCCAACAAGGCATCACGCGCCCGCCAGCGCGAAGCGCAGAACGCACGCGACAATCGCGCCGAGATCGTCAAGGCGCTGTCGCACGGTCAGATCACGCGCCGCGATCTGTACAAATGGGGCATCTATACTGCCACCGGCGCGCTTGCGCTCAAGAACGGGCTCAGCCCGTTCGCGCGCAGCGCCTTCGCCGACGTGCCGACCGGCACGCCGCGCAGCCCGCTCGGCACCGCGACCAAGTTCAGCCAGGCGATGCCGCGCCTTGCGCTGCAAGTCCCCTACACGCTGACCAAGGATCAGGCGACCGGCAACGCCGTGTGGCCGGCGGGACTTGGCGAGCGCGACGCCAAGCGGCTGTCGTACCACACCGGACTTCACCAACTTTAACAACACGCACCCCGGCTATCCCAACAACAGCAATCCGTTCCGCAACCCGCTGACCATGCGCGGGCCGTTCGAGGGACGCCCGCCGGGCGAGGTGTTCGCGCATCAGCGCTGGGACGAGTTCTTCCCGCAGGTCGGCTACATCATGACGTTCGGCCAGATCGCCGCCGGCAGCAAATTCCATCCCGGCATGACCGCGGCGCAAAATGCGAACAGCGTGTGGACTTACGGCCGCGGCCGGTTCGTGCGCGGCACCTTGCCTCCGTTCCTGATCAAGGGACGCTACGGCCAGCCGATCCTGACCCGCATCTATAACGGCCTGCCGCTCGACCGCACCCAGAACGAGGGTTTCGGCCGCAACGAGAGTCAGCTCCACCATCACAACGCGCACAACGGGGCGGAGAGCGACGGCGCCGCCAACGTGCACCACTTCCCCGGCACATTCTACGACTACCGCTGGAGCACGACGCTCGCCCGCCGCGACAAGATCAACATGCAGGCGACCGAGCCGCGCGCCTCCGGACCGAACGGCAACGGCGGCCTCATCAACGTCAAGGGCGACTTCCGCGAGTTGCAGGGCACGCTTTGGGCGCACGACCACCGCTTCTTCTTCACCGCCGAGAACGTCTACAAGGGCAATCTCGGCATGGTGAACTATTACTCGGGGCCCGACCGCGGCAACGAAGAGCTGGTCGACGGCGTCAACCTTCGCCTGCCGAGCGGCAAGCTGCTCGACTACGGCAATGTCGACTTCGACGTGAACCTCGTCGTCTCCGACGCCGCGCTGCGTCAGGACGGGCAGCTTTTCTTCGACACGTTCACGACCGACGGCTTCCTCGGCGACCTCCCGCTCGTGAACTTCGCTTATGCGCCGTACATGAACGTGCTGCCGCGCAAGTACCGCTTCCGCATCCTCAATGCCTGCATGTCGCGCTTCTTCCAGTTCGCGATCGCAAGCCCGAGCAACACGAAGGTCCCGTTCAAGTTCATCGCGAACGACGGCAACCTGGTGGTCAATCCGATCACGCTGGATACGCTCGATCACCAGGGCATCGCGGAGCGCTACGACATCGTGGTCGACTTCTCGACGTTCCCGATCAATTCAAGCCTCAAGCTCGTCAATCTGCTGCGGATGCGCGACGACGGGCGCGGGCCGACCGACACGTTGTCGCTCGGACAG
>JAXDOA010000320.1:0-13215 GCA_034669125.1 Hyphomicrobiales bacterium | reverse complement strand
TCCGTTATCGACCCTCGATATCCCGAACCTCATCAATCAGACCGGCGACGTGCTCGAAGGCTCAGAGAACCAGCCCGGCCTGTTCGTGTTCCGCATCAAGAAAGCCTGAAACCATGCCGCACCGCTGCGCGATCCTCGACGACTATCAGAACGTCGCCACCAAGCTGGCCGACTGGTCGATCCCGAACATCGAAACAAAAGTGTTCAACGAGCCGTTCGCCGATCAGAAAGCCGCTGTCGCGGCGCTCAAAGGTTTCTCGATCATCTGCATGATGCGCGAGCGCACGCCGTTCCTCAAACCCACGCTGGAGCAACTGCCCGACCTGAAGCTGCTGATCACGTCGGGCATGCGCAACGCCTCGATCGACCTCGAATACGCCGCCGAACGCGGGATCGTCGTGTGCGGCACCGAAGCTGCGGGCCAGCCGACCGCCGAGCTTGCGATCGGCATCGTGCTCGAGCTCGCGCGCAAGATCGGTTACGAGAACAACCGCATGAAGTCCGGCGTGCCGTGGCAATCGACGCTCGGCATCGAACTCGCCGGCAAGACGCTCGGGTTGCTCGGCTTCGGCAAGCTCGGCAGCAAGGTCGGCGAGATCGGCAAGGCGATCGGCATGAAGCTGATCGCGTGGAGCGAGAACCTCACCGAGGAGAAGGCCAAGGCCGGCGGCGCCACGCTGGTGTCGAAGCAGGACCTGTTCCGGCAGGCGGATTTTCTGTCGATCCATCTGGTGCTCAGCCCGCGCTCGCGCGGCCTCGTCGGCGGGAAAGACCTAGCGCTGATGAAGCCAACCGCGTTCCTGATCAACACGTCGCGCGGCCCGATCATCGACGAGCCGTCTCTGCTCGCCGCACTAGGCAGCCGCAAGCTCGCCGGCGCCGGGCTCGACACCTTCGATGTCGAGCCGCTGCCGCTCAATCACCCCTTGCGCAAGCTCGACAATGTCGTGCTCACCCCGCACCTCGGCTACGTCAGCCAGGAGGGCTACAAGATCTATTACACGCAGATGGTGGACGACATCAGGCAGTGGCTGGCGGGGAGCCCGGTGCGGGTGTTGAAGAAATGACCGCGTAGCGGTCATCCCGGGCGCAGCGCAGCACGCAGTGATGCGCTGCTGACCCGGGATCGCCCGAAGCGCTCCCCTCGCCGGCTTTCCCCTCTCCCGCTCTTGCGGGAGAAGGTGCCGAACGAGCGCCCGCGAGTGAGGCGGATGAGGGGCTTTCGCGAGTAATCCCGAAGCCCCTCATCCGGCTCGCAGTTTCACTGCGCCACCCTCTCCCCGCTTCGCGGGGCGAGGGAAAGAAGAAGTGCCTACCCCTTCCACCCCTTCGCCATCTTCTCGATCTCTCCGGCATCGAACTTGTTGATGTCGTCGATCAGATCGTTGGTGATGAGATCGGTGGTCGCGGCCTTTTCCTTCAGCACGCCGTTCTTCACCAGAAAATCGATGTAGGCGCCGTAATTCTCGACCAAGTTGTCGCCCCATTTCTTGGCGCCGACCGACTCCAATCGCCATGAGCGCGCACGCGCCTCCAGCGTCTTGACGTCATCGCGCATCGCCTCGGCCTCGGTCTTGCCGGTCGCCTTGGTCTGCGGAAATACCTCCCACAGGATACGGATCGCGGCCTCCGGATTGGCGATCGCGAACACCGTGCCCTTGGCGTACCCTTGAGCCAGCGCGACCGCTTCGGCGCGATTGTTGGCGAGCCGCTCCTCCAGCGCGATCAGCCCGTTGGAGGGGAATTTCGCGATGTCGCTGGTGTCGAGCAGGCGCAGCTTGGCGCCGGCGTTCTCGGTCAGCGCATATTGCGTGTCGAACTGCGACAGCGCATCGACCTGATTGGAGCGCAACAGCGCCGCGGTCTGCGCCGCCTCGCCGGCGACGACGATCTTGATGTCCTTGTCGGGATTGAAACCGTTGTTCTGCGCCAAAGCCCGCGCCACGATCACGCCGGCCGAGGCCATCGATGTCACACCGATCGTCTTGCCCTTGAGGTCCGCGAACGTCTTGATCGGCGAATCCTCCGGCACCGCGATGCCGTAAATGTTCGCCTGATAGGCGGTGTAGTAGTTTTTGATCTTCACGCCCTGCGGCCGGATAATCGCAAGCGGCTCGATCGATGGCAGGCCGTACTGCACGTCCTTGGTGGCGACCGCCTTGACGCAATCGGTCGAGCCCGGCATCGGGATGAGTTCGACCTTGATGCCGTCCTTGGCGAACCAGCCCATCTTGGTGGCGATCGCATAAGGCGCCGCGGCCGACGAGACCGTGCGCGCGCACCAGGCGACTTTCACGGTGGTCTGCGCTTGTGCAAAGCCTGCGCCGATCATGAGCGCGGCCACGGACAACAGAACAGTTCGTTTCATCATGGTCCTCCCGTTTACGGAGATTGAGCTAGACCGCTTCCTTGTTGGCGGCTTCGGCATCGAACTTCTGCGAGGCATCCCAGAACAGCACGCGCTGCCGCACCGCTGCGACGATCCAGTTGAGGCTGAGGCCGATCAGCGACAGCAGGAACAGCACGGAAAACTGCCCCGCCACGTCCATGGTGAAATTCATGCTCTGGATCAGCATGCCGAGCCCGGCCTGCGCGCCGACGAATTCGGCGACGATCGCGCCGATCAGCGCGAAGATCATGGCGATCTCCAGCCCGGCGAAAATGTAGGGCATCGCGTTCGGCAGTTGCAGCATCCAGAAGATTTGCCCGCGCGTCGCCGCGAGCGACTTCATCAGATTGACCTTGTCTTCCTCGGCCGAGCGCAGGCCGACGATGGTGTTGACCATCAGCGGGAAGAACGCGACCAGCGCGGCGTTCACCACCTTGGACGTCAGTCCAAGGCCGAACCACACGATGATCAGCGGCGCCAGCGCCACTTTGGGCATCGCCTGGAACATCACGACGAACGGATAGAGGAAATATTCGACCGGCCGCGACAGCGCGATCACGGTGCCGAGCATGAAGGCGAGCGCGGTCCCGAAGACGAAGCCGAGCAGCGTCTCGCTCACCGTGATCCAGATGTGGTCGATATAGAGCGCGCTCGCAAAGCCGCGATAGAAGGCGATGAACACATTCGAAGGCGCGGGCAGAATGAACTGCGGGATCGCAAACAGCCGGACCAGCCCTTCCCACACGACCAGCACGGCCGCGATCAGCACCAGCCGCAGCGCAAAATTCTTCGGGCCGCCGATCATTCGAGCCCTCCCCCGGCGTTGAGTGCCTTGCGGATGCGCCGCACATACACGCCGAATTTCTCCGTGGTCATCACGTCGAGCGCGCGCGGACGCGGCAGATCCACCTCGAACAGGTCGGCGATCTTGCCCGGCCGCGGCGTCATCACCATCACGCGGTCGGCGAGGAACACGGCTTCGCTGGTGGAGTGCGTGATGAACACGACGGTCTTGCGCCGCTCCATCCAGATGCGCTGCAACTCGACATTCATCGCCTCGCGCGTCATGGCGTCGAGCGCGCCGAACGGCTCGTCCATCAGCAGCAGCGCCGGATCGTGGATCAGCGCCCGCACCAGCGCGACGCGCTGCTGCATGCCGCCGGAGAGCTCCCACGGATAGCGGTGCTCGAAGCCGGTGAGCCCGACGAGCGCGAGCAGGTCCATGGCCCGCCCGGTCATCGTCTCGCGCCCGAGCTTCTGCACGTCGACCGGCAGCAGGACGTTGCCGAGCACGCTGCGCCAGGGAAACAGCACCGGCGACTGGAACACGACGCCGATATCCTTGCGCGGCCGCTCGATTGGCGTGCCGTTGAGCAGCGCCTGCCCGCCGCTCGCCTGCAGCAGTCCGGCAAGGATTTTCAGCAGCGTCGACTTGCCGCAGCCGGACGGGCCGACGATCGAGAGGAATTCGCCGTCCGCGACCGCGCAGTCGATATCGCTCAGCGCGACGACCCCGCCGCCGGTCCCGCCATAGGTCTTCGACAGATGCCGGATTGCGATGACATCGCGCGCCGTTGGCGCGGTCTCGCGCGCGGGTGAGTCCAGAGCAGTTCCCCTCGTACCGCCATGCGGACGCTCCGCTGGCGCGTTCTTGTCGCCCCGAGGCAGGCTAGTTTGACCGATAGCGCCTGGTCAACCGGACGAATGTGCGCAGTTCAACCCTGCGCGACCGCCGCCGACCAGGGCGAGGCAGCATCGCTGATGCCGGTGCGCACGCCGTCGCGCTGCATCAGCAGGTTGGGGCAGGCAAAATTGATCGGCAGTACTGCGTGCTCGACGATCTCCAACGGCCCGTCGGCTTCAAGCGCACGCAAGATGTCCGGCGCAAGCCGCCGGTCGGCCGTGACCTTATCGGGACCGGACACATCGATACGCGGCTGGTGCGCGGCGGCTTCCGGCGACATGCCGAAATCGGCGACGAACGACACGAGCTGCAGCACCGCCGCCATGATGCGCCGGCCTCCCGAAGCACCGGCCGCGATCGATGGCGCCGCGCCCTCGCGCAGGATGACGGGAAACATGTTGGTGAGCGGCCGCTTGCCCGGCCCGATCGAATTCGGCTGGCCCGGCCGCGGGTCGAACCACATCACGCCGTTGTTCATCAGGATGCCGGTCGTGGGCAGCACCACGCGGCTGCCCATCGAGGAGAGCAGCGTGGTGGTCATCGCCACCATGGTGCCGTCGGCGTCGCACGTGGTGATGTGCGTGGTGCAGCTTTCGGCAGCGACGGGCTCGGCGTCGCCGAGCGAGGTGAGCCGCTGCGCGTACGCGGCTTTCAGCGCACGCGCGAGCGCCACGTACCAGGCGGCATCCGGCGCGGCGCCGAAGCGCACGTCCGCCATTTGCCGCAGCACATCGGCGGCGGTCGGCGCCGCGGTCAGCGGGCCCGCGAGCTGCAAGGTGCGGCCGCGCCACGGTACTTCCGTCGCCGGAGACACGCGCGCCTTGCAGTTGCGCAGATCCTCCGCCGACAGCACGCCGCCGAGTGCTTTCACATCGGCGATGATGTTCGCGGCGATCTCACCCTCGTAGAGGTCGCGCCATCCGGCGCGTTGCAGACGCTCCAGCGTGTCCGGAAGATTACCGAGCCGGAAATAGTTGAGCCCGCCCTGATAGGGCGGCACCGGCGGCAACCCGTCGCGCAGATAGATGCGCGCGCTCTCGGGATACCGGCGCAGGATCGCGGCTGAGTTCGCGACCTTCAGCGCCGTGAACCAGTCCTGCGGCAGGCCGCGCCTGGCGAGCGCCACCGCGGGCGCGGCGATCTCGGCAAGCGGCAGGCGGCCCCAGCGGCGGTGCATCTCCTCATAGCCGGCGAGCGCGGACGGGATCGCGAACGAGAGCGGCCCGTGGATGTTGACGTCGCCCTCCACCTCCGGCCAGCCGAACAGGTCGGCGGCGACCTTGCCGGTCAGCTTGAAGAGCTTGGGGTTGAGTGCCGCCGGCGCAGTCGGGCCGAAGTCGACCGTCTCGGCGCGCGCTTGGCCCGCGCGATGCACCACCGCATGGCCGATGCCGCCGAGACCGGAATTCCACGGCTCAAGGGCCGCAAGCGCGAGCGCGGTGCTCAGCGCCGCATCGATCGCATTGCCGCCGGCATCGAGCGCCGCGACGCCCGCCTCGGCGGCATTCCTGGATTGCGACACCACCATGCCGCGCTTGCCGGAGGCCGCGGGCTTGGTGACCTGCCAGTGCTGGGTAACGTGGGGCGCGGGGGTGAAATTCATGCCGCCGGATGATAGCTGCGGCCCGCCCTGCCGCAAGTCCGGTTGGATCATGGCAGCCCGGATGCTAATCAGCCGCCATGCAGGACCAACCCGCCAAACCGTTCGATCCCGCCGCCGCCGGCTGGGAGACCTATGCGGCCGAGGGGTTTGTCAGCCTCGTCGGCCCGTTCTGGATGAAGAAGGACGGCGAGAGCTATCGCTACGCCTTCGTTGCCGAGCCGAAGCACCACAACCGCCGCGGGGTCGTGCAGGGCGGCATGATCATGACCTTCGCGGACCGTTCGCTCGGCATGACCGCCTGGTATGCGAACGAGAAGAAACCGCAGGCGACGGTGCATCTGGACGTGCACTTCATCGACGCGGTGCAGATCGGCGAATTCGTCGAGTGCAAATGCCGCGTCGTGCGGCGCACGCGCTCGCTCATCTTCATGAGCGGCGAGCTTATGGTGGGCGAGCGCACGGTCGCGACCGCGAACGGCGTGTGGAAGGCGCTGGGGAAGGGGTAGAACCCTTGGGGCTAACCCCTCAAGGCGCGTCCGCCTGTCGCGCGAGCCGCGTCTGCGCAGCGAGGCGGATCGGCGCGTTGGCGGCGCCGAAGCCGCGGTAGCCGCGCCGCTCGACGATCTCGAAGAAAAACCGGTCCTCGAAGCTCGGCGTATAGAGCTGCAGATATTCGGCGTCGCCCTCGCGGTCATACAGGATGTTGCTCGCCCGCAGCCGGTCGAGCAGTTCGGGCGCGAGGTCCCATTTCGCCTCGATGTCGTCGTAGTAGTTCTCCGAAATCGGCAACAGCGCAACGCCCGCGGATTTCAGCGCCGCGGCGGTCGCGAAAATGTCGCGGCAGCCGAGCGCGATGTGCTGCACGCCGGAGCCGAAGAATTCGGAGAGGAAGCGCGACGACTGGGTGCGCTGAGCCTGCGAGCCGTTGAGCGCGATCCGCAAGGTTCCGTCCGCGCTCTCGATCACCTGGCTGCGCACCACGCCGCCCGGATCGAGCACATCCTGCTCGGGCGTCTTCTTCACGTCGAGCAGCGAGGTATAGAACAGGAGCCAGCTCAGCATTTCCTCATAGCGCATCGACTGCGAGATGTGGTCGACCACCGTCAGGCCTGCTTCATCCCCGTGCCCCGCAACGGGATCGAAATCGACCTGCCACAGCTTGCCGAGCTCAGAGACTTCATCGACGAAGTACACAAGACTGCCGCCAAGGCCGCGCACTGCCGGAATGTCGAGTTCGCCGCGGCCGACCGCCTGGTGGAACGGCCGGTCGAGCAGGCGTTGCGCGCGATCGAGCGTCGCCTTCGCGTCGTCGACGCGCAGCGCGATGGCGCACACGGAGGTGCCGTGCGTGATGTTGAAGGAATGCGCGAAACCTTCCTTCTCGGTGTTGACCACAAGATTGACGTCGCCCTGCTGCCAGCGCGCGACCGCCTTGGACTTGTGCTGGCCGGTGTGGCGGAAGCCGAGCCCGCGCAGGAGCTTCGTGAAGTCGGGTGCGCTCGCCTCGTCGATTGCGAACTCGATGAACTCGACGCCACGGCAGCGCACGCGATCCGGCAGCGCGGGACTGCCGGGCGAGAGGACGCCGGTTTTGCGGCGCAACTGATCGAGCAGATAGATGAGCGAGCGGTGGCCGTCGACCGCGACCGCGCGCGCCGAGCCCGCGCGGAACTGGTCGTTGAAGATCTCGAGCGAGACGAGGCCGTCGTAGCCGGTCGCCTGCAGCGCCGCCATGAAGTCGATCAGCGGCAGATCGCCCTGCCCCGGCATGTTGCGGAAATGGCGGCTCCATTGCAGCACGTCCATGTCGAGCTTCGGCGCATCGGCGACCTGCACGAGGAAAACGCGGTCGCACGGGATCGAACCGATTGCGTTCAAATCGGTGTTGCGCGCGAAGATGTGGAACGTGTCGAGCACAAGACCGATGGCCGGATGGTTCGCGCGGCGCACAATCTCCCAGGAGTCGCGATAGTCGTTGACGTGGCGCCCCCAGGCGAGCGCCTCGTAGGCAACACGCAGGCCGCGCTTTGCGGCACGCTCGCCAAGCTCGTGCAGGTCGGCGGCCGCCCGGTCGATGCCGCCAAGTGCTGCCGGCGAGACGTTGGAGCACACGAGCAAGAGATCGCAGCCGAGTTCACCCATCAGGTCGAACTTGCGCTCGGCGCGGCCGAATGCGCGGGCGCGCTGCGGCTCGGGCAGGCCCTCGAAGTCGCGGAACGGCTGGAAGGTGATGATGTCGAGCCCGAGATCGGCGCACATGTTGCGCGCATCGATGTTCGTCCCGGCGAACGACAGGAGATCGTTCTCGAAGATCTCCACGCTCTTGAAGCCCGCCAGCGCGATGGCGTCGAGCTTTTCGTCGAGCGATCCGCTGAGGCAGACGGTGGCGACCGCAGTCTTCATGCCTATGCCTTGACCTTCGCCTCGACGCCGAGAATTCCGGACGGTTTCACCATCAGCACCACGATCAGCAGGATGAACGCGTAGATGTCCTTGTAGGTCCCCGAGACGTAACCGGCGCCGAGGCTCTCGACCACGCCCACCAGAAGTCCGCCGAGCACGGCCCCCGGCAGGCTGCCGAAGCCGCCGACGACGGCGGCCGCGAAGGCCTTGATCAGGATACCGATGCCCATCTGCACCTGCACGTAGTTGATCGGCGCGATCAGCACGCCGGCCGCGGCACCCAATGCACAGGCTATGCCAAAGATCATCGAGATCATGAGGGGCACGTTGACGCCGGAGAGGTACGCGATGTCCTTGTTGTGGGCGACCGCGCGGATCGCAAGTCCGATCATGGTTTTTCGTAAGACCAGATTGAGGGCGAACATCAGCGTGAGCGCCGTGACGACGATCCACACATAGGACATCGGCAGCGTGAGTTCGCCGATCTCCACCGGCCGCCCGAACGGCACCGGGAACGGCAGCGGCTTGGGTCCCCAGATCAGGAACGCGACGTTCTGCAGCACGATCGACATGCCGAAGCCGACGATCACCATGCCCATGCCGGCGACCGTGTAGCCGCCGCCCGCGCTGGTGAGACGGCGGTAGAACACCCGCTCGATCACGACGCCGATCAGACCCGTGATGATGACGGCGAGCAGCAGAGTCGGCACGTAGGGAATGCTCGCCTTCTCGAACAGCATGAGGCCGATGAAGGCGCCGAGCATGTAGATCTCGCCATGGGCGAAATGGATGATGTCGAGCCCGGAAAAGATCAGCGAGATGCCGAGCGCCACCAGCGCATAGACCATGCCGACCGAGAGCCCGATGATGACGAGGTCGATGAAGTAGTCCATGCGATCGCTCTCTCCTCCTACCCTCCCCCTTGTGGGGAGGGTCGACCCATCGGAGCGCGCAGCGCGAAGACGGGGCGGGGTGGGGGTGACGCGATCATGCGCAGGTGGCGCGACGCGCGCATCAATGCTCGACCCCCACCCCTAACCCCTCCCCACAAGGGGGAGGGGAACACCACCGCGTTTGCGGCCTCTTTAATCCTCACAGCTGCGCCTCGCGGTTCGCGACCGTGCCGCCGAGGTAGGACAGCCGCACATTGTCGTCGTGGATCATCTTGTCGGCCGGGCCCTCGATGTGGATGACGCCGTCCTTGATGACGTAGCCGTAAGTCGCAAGCAGCAGCGCCATGCGCACGTTCTGCTCGACCATCAGCACCGTCATGCCGTCGCGCGTAATGCGGTGCACGGTGCGGAAAATATCCATGACAATTTGCGGCGCGAGCGCGGCGCTCGGCTCGTCGAGCATGATCATCTTGGGCGAAGACATCAGCCCGCGCCCGATGCAGACCATCTGCAACTGCCCGCCCGACAGCGTGCCGGACAACTGCTGGCGCTTTTCCTTGAGCACCGGGAAGTAGCCGTAGACCCGCTCCAGCGCCTGGTTCCTCTTGGCACGGTTGTGCACCACGTAGGCGCCGAGCTTGAGATTCTCCTCGACCGTCATGCTCGGGAAGGCTTCTTTGCCTTGCGTGACCTGAACCAGCCCCCGGCGCACGATCGCGTCCGGCCGCATGCCGTCGATCCGCTCGCCGTCAAACGTAATCGTTCCGCTCCACGGCTTGAGCAGCCCGGAGGCCGCCTTGAGCAAGGTCGACTTGCCGGTGCCGTTGCCGCCGAGCAGCGCGACGATCTGCCCGCGCTCGACCTTGAGGCTCGCGCCGTTGAGGATCTGGACGCTGCCGTAGCCGCCGACGAGACTGTCGATCTTGAGCATGGGCTCGGACATCACGCCGACCTCATGTAGGCGCGCACTTCCTCGTCCTTCATTTCCTTGCCGAGATAAGCCTCGATCACACGGTGATTGCCCTTGATCTCGTCCGGCGTGCCCTCGGCGATCTTCTCGCCATGCTCCAGCACGCTGACGATCTGGCAGGTGTCCATCACGAGCTTGAGGATGTGCTCGATGATGATCACCGTGAGCCCAAAGCGCTGGCGCAGCGCCTGCACGGTATTGAGCAGGATGTCGACATTGGTGGGCGAGAGCCCGGCGCCCGGCTCGTCGAGCATCAGGAGTTTCGGCTTCGCCGCCATGGCGCGGCCGAGCGCGAGGAGACGGCGCTGTCCGCCGGAGAGCTCGCCGGCAGGCATCTCGGCGTAATCGGCAAGGCCGATGAAGGCGAGCAGCTCCATCATCTCGGCGCGCACGCGCTTTTCTTCGCGCCACACCGCGGGCGACCCGAGCACCGCCGCGCCGGTGCCGTACGGGATCATCGCGTGATGCCCGACCAGCATGTTCTCGATCACGCTCATGCCCTGGAAGATGCGCAGCATCTGGAACGTGCGCGCAATGCCGAGCCGCGCGATCTCGTGCGACTCCTTGTTGGTGATGTCCTGTCCGTCGAACGTGACGGTGGCGCCGGGCTCGGGCTTGTAGACCCCCGAAATCAGGTTGAACAACGTGCTCTTGCCCGAGCCGTTCGGCCCGATGATGCCGCGCACTTCGCCCTGCGCGACAGCCAGATTCACCTTCGAAACCGCGGTGAACCCGCCGAACCGCTTGGTCAGGTTCTTGACCTCAAGCAGCATTGGGTTTGGCCTGTTGCGCCGCTCTGCCGGCGCGGATCGCCTTGAAGCGCCGCCGCACGAAGAAATCGTCGATGATGCCGCCGATGCCGCGCGGCATGAAGATCACCACCAGCACGATGACCATGCCGAACATCAGCATGCGATACGTGTAATAGTCGCGCGTGAAGTCATCGATGATCGTGATGACGATCGCGCCGATCACGCCGCCCCAGATGTGGCCGAGCCCGCCGAACACGACCATCAGCAGCACGGTGATCATCTCGTTGATGGTGTAGTTGTTCGGGTGCAGGAAGCCCGGCGCCATGTGCGCCTGCAGGCTGCCGGCGCAACCCGCGTAGAGCGCGCTGATCACGAAGGCGATCACCTTGTACTTCGGCACGTTGACGCCGCTCGCCGCCGCCGCCAGCGGGTCCTCGCGGATCGACTTGAACGCGCGGCCGATGTCGGACGAGAGGATGCTGAACGAGAAATAGAGGCCGAGCAGCGCGATGGGCATCACGACGTAGTAGTAGGCGCGGTGGCCGCCGAGCGACCAGCTTCCGAGATAAGGCGGCGGGATGTTCTCGAACCCGACCGCCGCGCCGAGGGATTCGGTGCCCGAAATGAAGATGCGCACCGATTCGGCCAAACCCAGCGTCGCGAGTGCCAGATACGCGCCTTCGAGCCGCAGCGAGGGGATGCCGACGATCGCGCCCGCGAGCGCCGTGATCGCCATCGCGGTCGGCAGCGCGAGCCAGAACGGAAATCCCAGCATCGTCGACACGCACGCCGAGGAATAGGCGCCGATCGCCATCAGGGCGATGTGGCCGACCGTCACCTGGCCGGCGAAGCCTTTGACGATGTTCAGGCCCACCGCCAGGATGATATTGATCGCCATCACGTTGACGACGAACTGCGTGTAGGCGTTGTTGAGCAGCAGCGGCAGCGGCAGCAGCGCCGCCCATACGATCAGCCACGGCACGATCGGATGCATCCGGGCGAACCATGACGGCGCCAGCACCGCCGGTTCAGGGATCGCGTTATCGCTCATGAGCGTGATACCGCGTCTGGATGCAAGGCGATGCGCGGGCGGACTGCCGCTCGACCGTCACCGGCGAGCGGCAGTGCGCAAGGTCAGGACTAGAGGCCGAACTCGGGTTCGAACGAGACGCGTGCGAGCACGCGCGTGTCGAAATCCTTGCCGCCTTTGGTGTACTCGACAAGGATGCCGGTCTTGTTGCCGTCGCGGCATTGCGGGGTCGGATCGGCGCAGAAGTTGATCGGACCCGATGCCAGGCCGGTGAAGTTCCGGATGTTGGCGAGCGCGTCGCGGATCGCGGCGCGGTCTTCCTTGAGCGAGGCGTCGGTCAGAGTGAGCTTCGCGCTCTTGAGCGCCTGCTTGACGATCTGCGCCGTCTCGTAGGCCTGGCTGAAGTCATGGTCCGGGCAGCGGACCTTGTATTTCTCGTTGACCAGCTTGACGAAGTCCTTCGCCACCTGCCGCTCGTCCTTGCAGTTGAACGCGGCCGCATAGAGAAGCCCGACCACCGCGTCGCCGGCAAGCTCCGGCACCGGCGCGTTCGAGGCGGCCGAGGCGGCGACGCGCCGCACCTTCGAGGGAATGCCGACCTCGATCGACTGCTGCGAGATGCGCGAGATCGCGTCGATCTGGCCGCCGATCGCGAGCACGTCGACGCCGAGCGACTTGATCTTGAGCAGGTGCGCGCGGAAATCGAGATCGGTCTCCTGCATCTGCGCCTCGTAGGCGGGATCGACGTTGTAGGTCTTCTTCATGAAGTCCTTGTAGTCCTTCGCGAAGCCGATCGCGGCGCCATCGTTCGTGAACAGATAGGCGACCTTCTTGCCGGCGTTCTCGGCGAGGTATTTCGCGTGCACCGAGGCGTAGAAGCGCTCCGACACCGAGGTGCGGAACACCCAGGCGCTGTTCTTCTTGGTGATGTTGGTGTTGGTGGAGTGCGGCACGATCTGCGGCACTTCTTCCTTCGCGGTGATGTCGACCATCGGCAGCGAGACCGACGAGCAGGTCGAACCCATCACCAGGTGGACCTTGCTCTGATGGATGAAGCGGTTGACGTTCGCGATGCCCTTGTCGGGTTTGCATTCGTCGTCGAGCAGGATGACCTCGATCTTCTTGCCGTTGATGCCGCCGGAGGCGTTGACGGCTTCGAGTTCGTCCTTCGCCATCTGGCCGTACTTCAGCCCGTTCTCGACGATCATGCGCAGCGTGATGCCGATGCGGATCGTGCCGTCCTGCGCCTGCACGGGCTGCGCATTCAACCCAAGGGCCAACGCGGCCGCCGGCGCAAGCGCGAGCAAAGTTTTCTTCGTTGTCATTTTTGGGTGTCCTCCCTGTTGAACTCTCAGGCGTGACGCCTGTGTACTCCCATCGGCAAGTTCGCGGCCCATTTGGGCTCTTCGAGATCGCCGATCCCTTGGCTCACACTACGCCAGTTTTCCGGCGGTGGTCATCATCGCAAGTGAGGCGCAGCGGCGAGCCGGA
>JAXDOA010000319.1:0-4511 GCA_034669125.1 Hyphomicrobiales bacterium | reverse complement strand
ACGCACGCGTCGGCACCGCGGCCTCCATGGTTTCGACGGCCGTGCCGGTATAGCGCCACGAACCCTGCGTGCCGCTCGCAAGTTCGAACACGATGTCGAAGCGGCGCGACGATGCGTCGTAGCTCAGGCGCGCGAGAGACAGCTCCGGACTGATGTGGGCCACAAGGTGGATCGGGCGCACGTCGCGGTCGAACATGATCTTGAGGTTTTCAGCCTTGCCGAGATTGTGCCGCGCGGTGAGCGCGCGCACGATGCGCGCCTCGATGTCGTCGGAGGCGATTGCGTGGCTCGCGCGCGTCACCGCGACTTCGGTCAGGCCCCGCACCTCCACGGCGACGAGCCCATAGGGCCGCACCGCGTCGAGCACGGTGCGCACCGGAACGGCGCCGGTCTGGCCGAGATCGGGCGCGCGGAAGATGGGCGTGTTCGCCGCAACGCCGGCGTTCTCGACCAGGTCGCCGATGCGCACGATGTCGCCGGAGACCGTCGCTTGGGCTTTTAGCCGCGCGTGGCCGGTCGAGCCGGGGATCTGCGCGGCCGCGGGCGTGATGCTGAGCGCGAGCAGCAGGAAGGAGAGGGCGGTTTTCATGATGGCTCTCCTCTAACGCAGCATCTGTGAGGTGGACTGCAGCATCTGGTCGGTCGCCGTGATGACCTTCGCGTTCATCTCGTAGGCGCGTTGCGCGGCGATCAGGTCGGAGATTTCCTTCACGGCTTCGACGTTCGCCTGTTCGAGATTGCCCTGCTGCAAATCGCCGAACCCGTCGACACTGGGCGTGCCGTTCTGCGGCGAGCCGGAGGCCGGCGTTTCGAGATACAGATTGTCGCCGATCGCCTGCAGGCCGGACTTGTTGACGAAGATCGAAAGCTCGATCTGCCCGACCGTCGTGCTGGCGGAATCGCCGGGCAGATTGACGGACACTTGGCCTTGCGCGTTGACCGTCAGGTTCTTGGCGTTCTGCGCGATGGTGAGGCCGGGCTGCACGACGTTGCCTTGCGCGGTGACCATGCGGCCCTGCGCGTCGAGTTCGAACGAGCCGTCGCGCGTGTAGGCGGTGCGGCCGTCGGGCAGCGTGATCTTGAAGAAGCCCTCACCGCGGATCGCGACATCGAGCGGCTTGTCGGTCGGCAGCAGGTTGCCCTGGCTCATCACGCGTGGCGTGCCGACGGTCTTCACGCCGGAGCCGAGCTCGATGCCGGCGGGCAGGATATTGCCCTGATCGGAGGTCTGCGCACCGACGCGGCGCACATGCTCGTAGAGCAGATCCTGGAATTCGGCGCGCTGGCGCTTGTAGCCGGTGGTGCGCATGTTGGCGATATTGTTCGATATCACCTGGACGTTGAGCTCTTGCGCCATCATGCCGGTGGCGGCGGTGTGAAGGGCTCGCATGGCGGTGTTCCTCGGTCGGCGCTCAGGAGTTCGGGACTTCGGCGAGCTTCTCGATCGCCGCGCGCCGCATGTCGCTCTGCTGTTGCAGCATGCTGGCGACCTGCGTGTAGGTGCGTGTCACTTCGACCATGCGCGTCATCTCGACGACGCTGCGCACGTTGGATTTCTCGATGTTGCCTTGCACGACGCGCACTTGCGCCGCGGCTTGCGGCTGCACGCCCGCCGGGGCCGCATAGGCCGATGTGCCGTCCTTCTGCAGCCGCTGCGGCTGCTCGAAGCTCACGAGCTTGAGCTTGCCGCGCAGCGAGTCGGTGGTGTTGCGGCCCTCGCGCACCGAGATGGTGCCGTCGGTTGAAATCGAGATGTCGCGGTCGTTCGCCTGCAGAACGATCGGGCCGTTCTCGCCGATCACCTTGTGGCCCTCGGAGGTGACGAGTTCGCCGGCGTTGTTGAGCTGCAGGGCGCCGTTGCGCGTATAGCGCTCGCCGCGCGGCGTCTGGATGGTGAGAAACGCGTTGCCGCTGATCGCAACGTCGAGCGGGTTGCCGGTCTGCTGCACCGGGCCTTGGGACAGATCGAGCCACGTCGCTCGGTCGTGCACGAACGAGACGCGGCGGTCATTGCCGGCGAACTGGTTCGCCTGCGCGTTTGGCATCAGGAATTCGTGGAAGACGACGTTGTCCGCCTTGAACCCCGTGGTGTTCAGGTTCGCGATGTTGTTCGCGACGACATCCAGCTCGCGCTGAAGCGCGATCTGGCGCGACAGTCCGACGAGAGCGGCGTTCTCCATCGGTCAAGCTCCCCAAGTGTGACGCGGGCTCGCCCTCCCAGGCGGGCTTGCGTCTTGGCCCGTATCGCTGCCTCTCCCAAGGCGGCGGTACGAGGCGTTCATTGCAGCCGCCGTGCCACTGCGAAAATTATGGTTAATCAACGGTTTAGATAAAACTACGCATGCCAGCGCCCCGGCAGAAAGCGCCGCAAGTCCTTGTCACCCGGCAATTTTTTCCCGGTCCGAAAGCAATCGTTAACCATTCGGGACCTAGCCTCGCAGTGAGAAAAGTACGCAGGCGACACGCGCTCACGCGCGCCGGGGCAAGGTCGGATGGCTAAGGCGAAAAAGGCGGAGGACGAGAAGGAAGCGCCCGCAGAGGGCGCCGAAGGCGAAGCCGCGCCGAAGAAGGGCTTCTTCTCAAAGAAGCTCATCATCATGGCGGCGGCCGCACTGCTGGTGCTCGGCGGGGCGGGAGGCGGGGCCTGGTTCTACTTCGGCAAGAAGCCGCATGACGAAAAGCCGGCGCCGGTCGCCGCAAAGCCGCCCGCCTTCGTCGACATGCCCGACGTGCTGGTCAATCTGTCGGGCGCCGTCAACGGCCGCGCACAATATCTCAAGGCCAAGATCGTGCTGGAAGTCGCCGATCAGAAGATCGCCGAGGAGATCAAGCCGGTGCTGCCGCGCGTGCTCGACTCGTTCCAGACCTATCTGCGCGAGATGCGCCCGACCGATCTCGAAGGTTCGGCCGGGCTTTATCGCGTGCGCGACGAACTCACGCGCCGCGTCAATCTCGCGGTCGCGCCGAGCCGCATCAACGCGGTGCTGTTCAAAGAAATCGTCGTCCAGTAACCGCCAAGAAACGCGAAGATGGCCGAAGACCAGGACAATCTCGCCGCCGAATGGGGTGAAGCGCTCGCCGAGCAGGGCGTGCCGCCGAAGGGCGGAGCGCCCGCGGCTGACGGTGGCGGCGACGACGATATGGCGGCCCAG
Organism: Hyphomicrobiales bacterium; assembly: GCA_034669125.1. Classification (GTDB taxonomy): domain Bacteria; phylum Pseudomonadota; class Alphaproteobacteria; order Rhizobiales; family Xanthobacteraceae; genus PALSA-894. The sequence continues at coordinate 1,359 of JAXDOA010000319.1, read as the reverse complement.
TGGGCCTCGATGATCGAGGACGGCGGACAGTTCGTCCAGGCCGGCAACAAGGGCGGCGCCGAGCGCATTCTGAACCAGGAGGAGATCGACTCGCTCCTCGGCTTCAATCTCGCCGACATCACGCTCAACGAAAACTCCGGCATCCGGGCGATCATCGATTCCGCGATGGTCTCCTACGAGCGTCTGCCGATGCTCGAAATCGTCTTCGACCGGCTGGTCCGGCTGATGACGACATCGTTGCGCAATTTCACCTCCGACAACGTCGAGGTTTCGCTCGACCGGATCACCTCGGTGCGCTTCGGCGACTATCTCAATTCGATCCCGCTGCCCGCGATCCTCTCGGTGTTCAAGGCCGAGGAGTGGGACAATTTCGGCCTGTTCACGGTCGACTCCAGCCTGATCTATTCCATCATCGACGTGCTGCTCGGCGGCCGGCGCGGGCAGACCGCGATCCGCATCGAAGGCCGCCCGTACACAACCATCGAGACGTCGCTCGTCAAGCGCATGGTCGAGGTCGTGCTCGCCGACGCCGAGCAGGCGTTCCGGCCGCTCTCGCCGGTGCACTTCAACATCGACCGGCTGGAGACCAATCCGCGCTTCGCCGCGATCACGCGGCCCGCGAACGCCGCGATCCTGGTGCGGCTGCGCATCGACATGGAAGACCGCGGCGGCAACATCGAGCTGTTGCTGCCCTATGCGACGATCGAGCCGATCCGCGACGTGCTGCTGCAGATGTTCATGGGCGAGAAGTTCGGCCGCGATCCGATCTGGGAGGGGCACCTCGCGACCGAGATCGGGCAGGCGACGATCGCCGTCGAGGCCGTGCTGTACGAATCCGAGATGCCGCTGAAGCAGGTGATGTCGCTCGGCGTCGGCGACACGCTCACGCTCGACCTCAAGCCCGATGCGCTGGTGACGGTGCGCTGCGGCGATGTTGCGCTCACCGAAGGCCGCATGGGCCGCGTCGGCGACAAGGTCGCGGTGCGCGTGGTCAAACCCTTGCGCAAGCCCAAAACCACGTTCGCCATGTTCGAGATGGCGGACCAATCCTCCAACCGTGTGGACACGCAATGAGCAACGGACTGGGATTGATGATCGAGAGCCTGGTTGCGGTTCTGCTGCTGCTCACGATCGGCTTCTGCCTGGTGCTCAACGGGCGGCTGAAAAAGCTCAAGGCCGACGAGCAATCGCTCAAGGCCACCATCTCGGAATTGATCACCGCCACCGAAATCGCCGAGCGCGCCATCGCCGGGCTGAAGATGACGGTGCGCGACTGCGACCAGAACCTGAGCGAGCGCCTGCGTACCGGCGAAAGCCTCGCGCGTGAACTCGCCAGCCGGCTCGATACCGGCAAGGTGG
>JAXDOA010000318.1:0-2596 GCA_034669125.1 Hyphomicrobiales bacterium | reverse complement strand
GGAACGCCGCGAGTGCGATCGCCAGAATGAGGAACGGCACGGCCAGCATCGCGTCGGTGATACGCGATAGCAGCGCATCGACCCAGCCGCCGAGATAGCCTGAGATCAGCCCGAGCGGGACGCCGACCGAAACCGCAATCGCCACCGAAATCACGCCCGCGAGCAGCGAGGCACGCGCACCGTAGTTCACGCGCGCCAGCACGTCGCGGCCGACATCGTCGGTGCCGAGCCAGTGCAGCGCGGACGGCGCCTTGCGCACCGAGGTCCAGCTTTGCGCCGCCGGATCGAATGGCGAGATCAATGGCGCAAAGATTGCGACAAAAACGAACAACGCGATCACGATCAGGCCGACCACCGCGCCCTTGCGGCGCTTGAGGCGGCGCAGCGCGCGCCGCATCGGGCTCTCGATGGTCTCGTCGGCGCGCCGTTCGATCAAGGTGCTATCGTAGGGAACGTCCGCCATCATCCCCTCAGCCGCGGATTGACCAGAACGTAGAGCATGTCGGCGATCAGGTTGAGCGTGATGTAGATCGTCGCCGTGACCAGCACGACGCCCTGCACCACCGCGTAGTCGCGGTTGAACACGGCATCGACGATCAGCTTGCCGAATCCCGGAATCGAGAAAATCTGTTCGGTCAACACCGCGCCGCCCAACAACTCTCCGAGATGCAGGGCGCCCAGCGTGATGACCGGCGTCAGCGCGTTGCGCAAGGCATGCTTGAGAATCACCGCGCGTTCGGACAGGCCCTTGGCACGGGCGGTGCGGACATAGTCGCTCTCCAGCACCTGCAGCATGGCGCTGCGGGTGTGGCGCATCAGCACCGCGGCGAAGGCATTGCCGAGCACGAAGGCGGGCATGACGGTCGACGAGAAGCTGGCGCGCCAGTTCTCGGACAGCGGAACGTAGCCGGACGCCGGCAGCCAGCCGAGTTCGATCGAGAACAAAAAGATCAGCATGATCCCGAGCCAGAAGTTCGGCGTCGAGATACCCCACAGCGCGAATAGGTTGGCGCCGTAATCCCAGGCCGTGCCTTTTTTCACCGCGGATACGATCCCTGCGGGAATGCCGATCAGGAACGCGATGACGATCGCCATCAGGGCGAGCTGGATCGTCACCGGCAGCTTTTGCGCGATCAGTGCGCGTACCGGTACCTTGATCCGCAGCGACTCGCCGAAGTCGCCGGACAGCACGCCCTTGACCCAGTAGACATATTGAACCGGAATTGGCTGGTCGAGCCGGTATTGCTGGCGGATTTGCGCGATGATGTCGGGGTCGCGTTCTTCGCCGGCCATCACCAGCGCAGGGTCGCCCGGCAGCAATTGCTGCAGCGAAAAGATCAGGACCGACACGAAGAACAGCGTCGGGATCAGCTGCACGAGACGTCGGGCGAGGAAGGTCAGCATGGCTTAATCCGTGCCCCGGACGCAGCGCAGCGCGTAGCCCTTGCGGAGCGGTGCGCTGCAGAGCCGGGGCCGTAACGAACGCCGGCGTCTGGTACGGTCCCGGTTCTGCGAAGCGGCGCTTCGCAAGGGCTACGCGCTGCATCGCGCCCGGGACACGAGCGGAAGTGTGTCATCCTCACTTCAGCTTCAGCCCGATCACGCGCACCAACCCGTCCGGCATCTGCTTGTAGCCCTCGAGTTTCGTGGTATGCGCGATCAGAATCCGGCGGTGGAAGATGTAAAGGATCGCCTCGTCGTCGAGCTCGATTTTCGCCAGCTTTTCGTAGATCGCCTTGCGCTGGGCCTGGTCGGTGACGAGGCGCGCCTCGTCGAGCGCCTTGTCGGCATCGGCATTCGACCAGGCGCTGTAATTCTGCGGCGCGTTGCTGTGGAGAAAGACGTAGGAATTGCCGTCGGGATCGATCCGCCCGCTCCAGGCCAGCATATAGGCCTGATATTCCCCGGCCTCCGCCTGCTTCAGCGAGGTTGCGAATTCGGTGACCCGAATCTTCATGTCGAATCCGGTCTCCGACGCCATCGACTGGATCACCTGGGCGACGGCTTCGGTCTCCGCGCCCTTCGGCACCATGAAATCGACGCTGACGGGCCCGGTGACGCCGGCGTCCTTCAGCAGCGCCTTGGCTTTTGCCACATCGCGCGGCCGCACTGGAAAGGCCTTCTGGTAATAGGGGTGGTCCGGATTGACCCATTGGTTGCCGGGCTTGAACTCGCCGTTGAATACCACCTGATTGATCGCCTCGCGATCGATTGACAGATCGAGCGCCTGCCGCACCTTGGCGGATTGGCTGAGCGGTCCCTTGGCCTTGTCCTTGCCGATGTTCAGCGTGACGCCCTGATAACCGAGTTCGATGGCGCTCGACAGCTTGAGTTTGGGGTCTGCCTGCACCGCCTTCATGTCGGTGGCCAGTACGCGTTCGATCAGGTCGAGGCCGCCGGATTTCAGATTGGCGAGCCGAACCGTCGCGTCCACGATCGGCAGATAGACGATGCGGTCGATATGGACGTTGTCCTTGTTCCAGTAATCCGCGAATTTCTCGAATACGATGCGATCCTGCTGCACGCGCTCGACGAATTTGTAAGGGCCGGCGCAAACCGGCTTCAGTCCGAACTTGTCGCCCTCGGCCTTCGCGGC
>JAXDOA010000317.1:0-6612 GCA_034669125.1 Hyphomicrobiales bacterium | reverse complement strand
AAGCTCACGCACCGCGACATGGGTCCGATCCAGCGTTACCTCGGGCCGCTGGTGCCGAAGGAGACGCTGATCTGGCAAGACCCGATCCCGGCCGCCGATCGCAAGACGCTGATCAGCGACAAGGACGTCGCGGCTCTGAAACAGAAGATCCTCGCCAGCGGCCTGTCGGTGTCGCAGCTCGTCTCGACCGCCTGGGGCTCGGCATCGACATTCCGCCGCTCCGACAAGCGTGGCGGCGCGAACGGCGCGCGCATTCGGCTCTCGCCGCAGAAGGACTGGGAGGTCAACCAGCCGGCGCAACTCAAGACGGTGCTGGCGAAGCTCGAAGCCATCCAGAAGGAGTCGGCCAAGAAGGTGTCGCTCGCCGACCTGATCGTTCTCGGCGGCAGCGCCGCGGTCGAAAAGGCCGCGAAGGATGCCGGCGTCGATGTGAAGGTCCCCTTCACGCCGGGGCGCATGGACGCATCGCAAGACCAGACCGACGTGGAATCCTTCGCGCCGCTCGAGCCGCGTGCCGATGGCTTCCGCAACTACATCAGCGGCAAGCTTCAGTTCATGCAGCCCGAAGAGGCGCTGGTGGACCGCGCACAGTTGCTGACGCTGACGGGGCCGGAGATGACCGTGCTTCTCGGTGGCCTGCGCGTGCTCGGCGCCAACGCGTCGAACGCCAAGCACGGCGTCTTTACCAAGACCCCCGAGACGCTGACGAACGACTTCTTCGTCAACCTGCTCGACATGAACACCGAGTGGAGCGCGGCCGGCGACAACGTGTACGAGGGCCGCGACCGCAAGACGAAGGCCGTCAAGTGGACCGGCACCCGCGTCGACCTGATCTTCGGCTCGCACTCGCAGCTCCGCGCCTTCGCGGAAGTCTACGCGAGTGCGGACGCCAAGGAGAAGTTCGTGAAGGACTTCGTGGCGGCCTGGACCAAGGTGATGAACGCGGATCGGTTCGATCTCGCCCAGTCGCTGCGCAAGGCCGCGTAACGGCAACGCGGGCTAGAGAAACGCGACGGCCGGGTGATGAGCCCGGCCGTTTGTTATTCCTAGCCGTCCGCCTTGAACGTGTCGGGATGCGGCATCGACGTAATGTTGTAGCCCGAATCCACGAAATGAATTTCGCCGGTCACGCCGGTCGACAAATCGGACAAAAGATAGAGCCCGGCGCCGCCCAGCTCCTCGAGCGTCACGCCGCGGCCGAGCGGCGAGTGCTTCTGCTGAAACGCGAACATCGCGCGCGCGTCGCCGATGCCGGCTCCCGCCAGCGTGCGGATCGGACCGGCCGAGATCGCATTGACGCGGATGCGCTCGCGCCCGAAATCGACCGCGAGATACCGCACCGAAGCTTCCAGCGCCGCCTTGGCGAGCCCCATGACGTTGTAGTTCGGCATGGTGCGCTCGCTGCCGTTGAAGGTCAGCGTCAGCATCGCGCCGCCGTTGGGCATCAGGCGCGCGGCACGCTTGGCGCCTTCGGTGAACGAGAAGCAGGAGATCACCATCGTCCGGCTGAAATTGTCGCGCGAGGTGTCGGCGTAGCGGCCTTTCAACTCGTTCTTGTCGGAGAAGCCGATCGCGTGGACATAGAAATCGAGCGTGCCCCAATGCTTCTCGATTTCGGCAAACACCGCATCGACCGAGGCGATGTCCTCGACGTCGCACGGCAGGATCAGCTTCGATCCAAGCGATTCCGCAAGCGGCTTCACACGCCGGCCGAGCGCCTCGCCCTGATAGGTGAACGCCAGACCAGCGCCATGCTGGTGCAGCGTCCTGGCAATCCCCCACGCGATCGAGTGGTCATTGGCGACCCCCATGATCAGCCCGCGCTTGCCTTGCATCAGTTGCGTCATCTCGCGCTTTACTCTCTCATTCGTCATGCCCGGGCTTGTCCCGGGCATCCCGCTTAGGTTGGCACCGCCGTACCCTCCTTATCGAGATGGCCGGGCATCAGGGCGTGTACGCCCGTCTTCGACGGGCTATGCCCGGCCATGACGTGTGAGAGGGAGTCGATTTCGTGTCACGCATCCGGCCGCTTGAACACGATGGAGGCGTTGGTGCCGCCGAAGCCGAACGAATTCGACAGTACACAGTTGAGCTGCGCGTTGTCGCGGCGCTCGCGTACGATCGGGATGTCGGCGAAGGCCGGATCGAGGTTCTCGATGTTGGCGCTCTCGCAAATGAAGCCGTTCTGCATCATCAGCAGCGAATCGATCGCCTCTTGCACGCCGGCGGCGCCAAGCGAATGGCCGGTGAGCGATTTCGTCGCCGAGATCGGCGGGATTTTGTCGCCGAACACCGCGCGGATCGCCTCGATCTCCTTGAGGTCCCCGACCGGGGTCGCGGTCGCGTGCGGATTGATGTAGTCGATGGGCGCGTTGACGGTCGACAGCGCCATTTTCATGCAGCGCGCCGCGCCCTCGCCCGATGGCGCCACCATGTCGTGCCCGTCCGACGTCGCGCCGTAGCCGCAGACTTCGGCGTAAATCTTGGCCCCGCGCGCCTTGGCATGCTCCAGCTCTTCGAGCACCAGCACACCGGCGCCGCCCGCGATCACGAAGCCGTCGCGATCCTTGTCGTAGGCGCGCGAGGCCTTGTCGGGCGTCTGGTTGAAGCCCGACGACATCGCTCCCATGGCGTCGAACAGCACCGACAGGGTCCAGTCGAGATCCTCGCAGCCGCCCGCGAAGATCATGTCCTGCTTGCCGTACTGGATCGTCTCCATGGCATTGCCGATGCAATGGTTCGATGTCGCGCAGGCCGATGAGATCGAATAGTTCACGCCCTTGATCTTGAACCAGGTGGCGAGCGTCGCGGAGGCGGTCGACGACATCGCCTTGGGCACCGCGAATGGGCCGACGCGCTTCGGCCCCTTGGTGCGCGTGATGTCGGCGGATTCCACGATGGTGCGGGTCGAAGGGCCGCCCGAACCCATGATGATGCCGGTGCGCTCGTTCGAAACGTCGCTCTCCTCGAGGCCCGCGTCGCGGATCGCCTGGTCCATCGCGACGTGATTCCACGCCGCCCCTGTGCCGAGAAACCGCATCGCGCGGCGGTCGACCACCTCGGAGGGATCGAGCGAGGGAGCGCCGTGCACCTGGCAGCGGAAGCCGAGCTCGGCGTATTTGTCGGCGCGCGAGATGCCGGACTTCGCCTCGCGCAAATTCGCCAGGACTTCCTGGGTGGTGTTGCCGATCGACGAGACGATGCCCATCCCGGTGACGACGACCCGTCTCATGCTTTCCTCATCCGCGTGTCCTGCGCGCAACGGTTTGGCGCGTCGCGATTATGTGGGGCTTGCCCTGCCCGCTTGTCAGACCCCGGCCGGCGCGGGCGCAGGGTCCTTGAACAACGCGACCTTGAGGTCGCTTGCCTGATAGACCAGCTCGCCATCCGCCCTGAGCCAGCCGTCCGCGATGCCGAGCACGAGCTTGGAGCGCATCACCCGCTTGATGTCGATGCCGTAGACGACTTCCTTCATGTCGGGGCGGATCTGGCCGGCGAGTTTCACCTCGCCGACGCCGATCGCACGGCCATTGCCCGACGAGCCGAGCCAGCCGAGGAAGAAACCCACCATTTGCCACAGTGCGTCGAGCCCCAGGCAACCCGGCATCACCGGATCGCCCTTGAAATGACAGGGAAAAAACCAGAGGTCCGGCTTCACGTTCAGCACCGCGCGCATCAGACCCTTGCCGTATTCGCCGCCGGCTTCCGCAATCTCCGTGATGCGGTCAAACATCAGCATGGGGGGCAGCGGCAGCTGCGGTCCGTCACGGAATAGTTCCTTGCGGCCGCAGGCCAGCAGATCCTCGTATTCGAAGCTTGAACGGCGATTTTCCATTGAATTCCCTTCAGGCGCGGCGAGTTAACTATCATATGGGTCTATTCGGGCAAAGCCACCGGACGGGGTCGTAGCGGCAGCAGCGCAACCTCGCCGTTCTTGCCCCGGCATTGCGTTTCCCGCAGACGGCACGTGTTGCGAAAGAGTTGCATCTAGTGACTGCGTTGCCTATCATCCGGCTCGATCAGTCGTTGCGTCATCTTGGCCCCGAGCTGCCAGCCAGGGGCAAGGAACAGTATTCATGACTCCCGTGCGAACCACCGTATTCTCCGACCCGCATGCGCCTGCCGCCGACAGCGCGAGCGCGCGGGCGCGCGCCGAGCTCACGGGCTGCCCGTGGCACGACGTGAAGGCGATGTTGCGTCAGGTGGGCTTGCGCCCCACGCGCCAGCGCATGGCGCTCGGATGGATCCTGTTCGCCAAGGGCGACCGGCATCTCACCGCCGAGATGCTCTACGAGGAGGCCACCAAGGCGAAGGTGCCGGTGTCGCTCGCGACCGTCTACAACGCGCTGCACCAGTTCACCGAGGTCGGTCTGCTGCGCCAGGTCGCGGTCGATGGCTCGAAAACGTATTTCGACACGAATGTGTCGGACCACCATCACTTCTTCGTCGAAGGCGAGAACGCGCTGGTCGATATTCCGAATGCCGAAGTGATGCTCGACCGGTTGCCGCACGCGCCGGCAGGCTACCAGGTCGCGCGCGTCGATGTCGTGGTGCGGCTGAAGAAGATGGGCTGAACGGCTCGCCGCGTCTCGACTTTGAATGCCCCGCTTCAGCGGGGCATTTGCTTCTGGGCTATTCGACCTTCTCGCCCGGGTAGACGCCCCACAGGCGCGCCTGCTCGATCCAGCCGTCGAAGCCCTCGCCCGCGAGACGGCACCAGCCATCCTTGCAGCGCTTCACGGTCGCCAGCACGCCGTGCTGGAGCCTGGCGTTGATGCCGCTCGCGGCGTCCGGCTTGTCGCGCAGTTCGAGCAGTCCGCTGCCCTTGGACTGCGGGGACACCAGCGCGGTGCGGCGGCCCGAGAGCAGCGAGTGGTAGACCCAGCCTTCCGCGCCTTCCCAGTCGCGGATGCGGCGCCAGTTCTCGAATTCGGCCGTCACCTCGACGGGAAGCGCCGCGCGGTTATAGACCCAGGCGACGTCGTGATCCTTGGTGGGACCCGCGCGCACGTTCACCTTGTCGGATTTCAGGCTGACGAATCGCGGGACCGGCAATCCGCTTCCGGTCCCGTTTCCGGGCTGCTCGGCCGCGATGGCGCCACCGGCGGAAATCGCCAGCAGCGCCCCGACGGCAGTCCGTATCCCCATGCTTGCGATCATCGCTCGTGCCTGCCCCGACGCTCAGAAAACACCCGCCAATCCGGCGATTTCAACGCCCGCAAGGCGCGCCGACCGCGCAGCCGTTGCGGCTTTGTCTTGACCCGGACCATCTGTTAGAGAGGGACCGGGTTTCGCGCCTCACCGGAAGCACCGGAGTTTCGGCTGGCGCGGTTAAGGAGCCCTGAACAAATCCCGCCCACCCGTTGGGCGGACCAGGCGGAGCGCCGAAAGGCGGGGATAATGGCAAAAGGCAAAAAGCCGCTGGTCGTCGTCACGCGCAAGCTGCCGGACACCGTGGAAACGCGGATGCGCGAATTGTTCGACACCCGGCTCAATCTCGACGACAGGCCGATGAGCCAGGCGGAACTCGCCGAGGCCGTGAAGGTCGCCGACGTGCTGGTGCCGACGGTCACCGACCGGATCGATTCCGCGCTGCTCGGCCAGTCGGGCGAAAAGCTGCGGCTGATCGCGAATTTCGGCAACGGCGTGGACAACATCGACGTGGCGACCGCGCTCCAGCGCGGCATCACCGTGACCAACACGCCGGGCGTGCTGACCGAGGACACCGCCGACATGACGATGGCGCTGATCCTCGCGGTGCCGCGCAGGCTCGCCGAGGGCTCGGTGGTGCTCACCGGTGAGGCGGAGTGGGGCGGATGGACGCCGACGTGGATGCTCGGCCACCGCATCTGGGGCAAGCGGCTCGGCATCATCGGCATGGGGCGGATCGGCCAAGCGGTCGCACGCCGCGCGCGCGCCTTCGGCTTGCAGATTCACTACCACAACCGCAAGAAGGTCGCGCCGCAGATCGAGGAAGAGCTCGAGGCGACCTATTGGGAGAGCCTCGACCAGATGCTCGCCCGCATGGACATCGTTTCGATCAACTGCCCGCACACGCCCGCGACCTATCACCTGCTTTCGGCGCGCCGGCTCAAGTTGATCCGGTCCGAGGCCTACGTCGTCAACACGGCGCGCGGCGAGGTGATCGACGAGAACGCGCTCACCCGCATGATCGAGGCCGGCGAGATCGCGGGCGCGGGCCTCGACGTGTTCGAGCATGAACCGGCGGTCAACCCGAAGCTCGCGCGGCTGGCCCGCGACGGCAAAATCGTGCTGCTGCCGCACATGGGTTCGGCCACCGTCGAAGGCCGCATCGACATGGGCGAGAAGGTGATCATCAATATTCGCGCCTTCCTCGATGGCCACAAGCCGCCCGACCGCGTGCTGCCTGCGATGCTGTGACCCGCCCTGATGCTGGTCGACAACACGCATGCCGCAATCGCCGCAAATTCAACCTGATCCAGGTGATTGATGGCGCGACGTCTTGTTAAGACAGTCCTGAGCACTGACGGGCAGCACCGCCTGCACATTTATCAGCGCGGCGATGGGCTGTTCGAGGCCAAGGAAGAGATGACAATCATCGGATCAAACGGCGACGTGCATTGGTCGACG
>JAXDOA010000316.1:0-6598 GCA_034669125.1 Hyphomicrobiales bacterium | reverse complement strand
AGTTTTCCAACAAAAAGCTTGCGGCAGGAACGCGGTCTGCCGCGACCGGCGACCGGAGCGTCTGGATCGCCGCCCTGATCCGCGAGTCGCTGCCCTGCGGCCCCGCCTTGCCTTGTGCGGCGGCGGGAGCGCACTGGATCGCGGCACACAGGATTGCGGCGGCGAGGGAGCCGCAAAGGCGGCCGAACGGGCTCGTGCTTTTTTCGGTGTGGATCATTGCGGCTGAAGGCTGAATTGCAGGGTCTGGAGCTTTTTTTGATCTTCCGGGGAGATCGACGGGACGCCCTCTTTCCTCTCCGGCTCGATGCTTCGGTCCACCTGTGCGGCCACAAGGCTCGCCTGGATCGGGTATGGCTTGAGCCGGACCACTTCGTTGTTCAGCCCGTACTGCACTTTCACATCCTTCCAGCTGACCGTAATCGAGGGAATCGAAATCGTCTCCTGCTGGTCCCTGCGCGCAAGGTCGGGCTTCGGCCGGAGTACCACATTAACCTCGGACGGGTCGTTCAGGCTTAGAATTGGAACAAAGATCTGGATACTGGACTCGTTTTTCCAGAGCGGCAGCGGGCGCGAGCCCGGCAGGTGCGCCAGGACCTCGTAACGATCGAATTTCGTCGTCGCGGATGTCGTGTTGTCCGCGCCGAGAGAGAGTTCGATCACTCCGTAGTCGATCGTCCGCTTGAACACACCGACAAGGTCGTCCTTGTAGCTGATGATGCCGAAGCCGAAGAATGCCGCGAGAACACCCGCTCCCCCCGCGATCGCGATATTGGCCTTGATCTGATTATTGGTGGGAGCCTGCGCGGAGCCGGTGCCGGCCGCTTGCGTGCCCGTTCCGTAGAGGATGATCGCCACGCCAAGGATCACCAGAATGAAGATCAGTGCAGAATGCGTGTCATCTGCCTTGGAAAATGCGGCCCATAGAAACAGGCTGCCGAGGACGATGTAAAAATTCCCGCTGGAGAAGAACGGCAGGATCGCGCGATAGATTCTGCGGATATTCTCCAACTGCCCGATGTGGCCGGCGAACATGATCGCCGCGCCAAACGCGATGGCGCCGCCGAGCAGCGCCAGGACAGCGAAAGGCGCCAGTTGCCAGAGCGAACTCGGGCTCCCGGCCAACCAATAGAACAGGATCGTCGCAAGGGAGAACGCAAGTCCCACCGCCGCCAGGCTCAGCGTCTTGGCTGCATCGCTCATCCCACCCGCCCCCGTTACGCTCGACCATGGGGATAGTCGCGGGGGATTATGCCTGCCGGTGGTTGATCGTCAATGGTGCGCCTTCGCTCGATCTTGGCTGCCCTTCCGGAATCAGCCGATCTTGCGCACCCAACCTTCGTTGTCGGCGATATCGCCGCGCTGGATGCCGACGAGCTTGGCCTTCAGCGCGGCGGTGATCGGGCCGCCGGTGCCGTCGCCGATAACGATATCGCCGTTCGTACTCTTGATGTTGCCGATCGCCGATACCACCGCGGCCGTACCGCAAGCGAAAACCTCGCGCAGCTTGCCGCTTGCTGCATCGGCGCGCCATTGCTCGATGCTGTAGCGCTCTTCGCGCACCGTGCGGCCTTCGCTGCGGGCAAGCGTGATGATCGAATCCCGGGTGATGCCGGGCAGGATCGTGCCGCTCAGCGGTGGCGTCACCATCGAGCCGTCGTCGAAGACGAAGACGACGTTCATGCCGCCGAGCTCCTCGACCCAGCGATGCTAGGCGGCGTCGAGGAACACCACCTGATCGCAGCCGTGCTCGATCGCTTCGGACTGGGCGAGCAGGCTGGCAGCATAATTGCCGCCGCATTTGGCCGCGCCGGTGCCGCCCTCGGCCGCGCGTGTGTATCGGTCGCTCAGCCAGACGGTGACGGCCTTGGCCCCACCTTTGAAGTACGAGCCGACCGAGCTGGCGATCAGCATGAAGAGGCATTCCTGGGATGGACGGACGCCGAGGAAGGCTTCCGTCGCGATCATGAAAGGCCGCAGGTAGAGGCTGCCTTCACCGCCGGGAATCCAGGCCCTGTCGATTTTCACGAGTTCCTCGATGGCCTGCATGAACAGAGCTTCCGGCAGCTCCGGCAAGGCCATGCGCACCGCGGAGGCCCGGAAGCGCCGTGCATTCTGCTCGGCCCTGAACAACGCGATGCTGCCGTCGCCGAGCTTATAGGCCTTGAGGCCTTCGAAGATTTCCTGCCCGTAGTGCAGGACGGCGGCCGCAGGATCGAGCGAGATCGGCTCGCGGGCGCGCACCTGCGCATCGTGCCAGCCGCGGTCCTTGGTCCAGCGGATGGTCACCATATGATCGGTGAAGACCCGGCCGAAACCCGGATCCTTCAGCAGCTCTGCCCGCGCATCGGCACCGACGGGTTTGCTCGTCGGGTTGCGGGAAAACGCGGTGGTATCGATCTTCTGATGGGCGTTCATCAGCCTGGTCCTGTTTCCCCCGAAAGGCCGGTCGTTTTGCGTCGCCGGCCAAGTCTAGGGTAATGTTAGCCTGTTTCGCGCGACTGCGCTTTGCGGACAGGGGTTTGACCGTTCCGGAGGGCTTCCGAGCACGATCCTTTCGTAAATGCGTGCTCTGGAGTAACAATCAAACAGAAATATGTCAACATGGCTGACATAATTTTTTCTCCGGGCACGGCGGTGTCCAGCACGCCCGCGTCTGGCGCGACGGCGGAGGCCGAGCCGATCTGGGATCTGATCGAGCTTTTGTTCTTTGCCTACAGGGACTTCGTGTCGGACCCCGATCACGTGCTGGAGAAATTCGGGTTCGGGCGGGCGCACCACCGGGTGCTGCATTTCGTCAACCGCAACCCCGGCATGAAGGTCGCCGACCTGCTGGAAACCCTGCGCATCACCAAGCAGTCGCTCGGGCGCGTGCTCAAGCAGCTCGTCGACGAGGGCTACGTGCTGCAGAAGGAAGGCCCGGACGACCGCCGTCATCGCCTCCTTTTCGTCACGCCGAAAGGCGAGCAACTCGCCATGAAGCTCGCCGGGCTACAGACCGAACGGATCACGCGCGCTCTTAGCGGGCTTGGCCCGAACGCACACGAGGCGGCGCGCGGGTTCCTCGCCGCGATGGTCGACGACGAAAGCCGCGAGGACGTGCTGCGCTTCATTGCCCGGGCCGATCGCGCGCGCCGGCCGCGCTGAGCCGGCAAGGGGGGATGATGGTGGGACCCGCGGTCGCACTTCCCGACAATGCACCGCACCTGCTGGTGGTGGATGACGACCGGCGCATTCGCGATCTGTTGTCGCGATTCCTGTTCTCGGAAGGCTATCGCGTCACCACGGCGAACAACGCCGCGGAAGCGCGCACCAAGCTGGAAAGCCTGTCGTTCGATCTGCTGGTGCTCGACGTGATGATGCCGGGTGAGACCGGCTTCCAATTGGCGAAATCGCTGCGCGAATCCTCCGCCGTCCCGATCCTGATGCTGACCGCGAAGGCCGAGACCGAGAGTCGCATCACCGGCCTCGAACTCGGCGCCGACGACTATGTGCCGAAGCCGTTCGAGCCGCGCGAACTGTCGCTGCGCATCGCCAACATCCTCAAGCGCACGATCCCTGCGCCGGCGCCCGCGATCGAGTCCGCGCGCTTCGGCGATTTCGTGTTTCATCTGGCGCGCGGCGAACTGCGCCGCGGCGAGGAAACGGTCCATCTCACCGATCGCGAGCGCGATATGCTGCGCGTGCTCGCGGCGGCGCCGGGCGAAACCGTGCCGCGCATGGCGCTCGCGGGAAACGGCGGCGGGGTGAATGAGCGCGCGGTCGACGTGCAGGTGAACCGCCTGCGGCGCAAGATCGAACGCGATCCCGCCAATCCGCTGTTCGTGCAGACCGTGCGCGGCATCGGCTACCGGCTGGTGGTCGCGCCATGACCACGCTCGACACCGGCCTTGCGAGGCTGCGCTCCGCGGCCGGGCTGGTGTCGGCGTCGTACGACTGGTTCACGCGCTGGCTCAAGGGGCTGATGCCGACCGGCCTGTACGGCCGCGCGCTGCTGATCATCATCACGCCGATGGTGGTGCTGCAGTCGGTGGTCGCGTTCGTGTTCATGGAGCGGCACTGGAACACGGTGACGCGAAGGCTTTCGGCGGCGGTGACGCAGGACATCTCGGCGTTGATCGACGTCTATCGTGCCTACCCGCAGGATGCCGAGCGCCTCACCATCCGCCGCATCGCGCTGGAGCGCCTGGGGCTGTCGGTCGATTTCCTGCCCGTTTCCGAAATGCCGCCGCCCGGGCCGAAGCCGTTCTTCTCGCTGCTCGACCAGGCGCTCTCGCAGCAGATCAGCCAGCAGATCCGCCGTCCGTTCTGGATCGACACCGTGGGGCGCTCGAATCTGGTCGAGATCCGCATCAGGCTCGACGATACGGTCATGCGCGTGTTCGCGCAGCGCAGCGCCGCCTACGCGTCGAATTCGGAGATCTTCCTGTGGTGGATGATCGGCACCTCGCTGGTGCTGCTGTTCGTCGCGATCCTGTTTCTGCGCAACCAGATCAGGCCGATCCTGCGGCTCGCCGACGCGGCCGAAAGCTTCGGCAAGGGACGAGACGTGCCCGGCTTCAAGCCGCGCGGAGCGCGCGAGGTGCGCCGCGCCGCGCAGGCTTTCATCGAGATGAAACGCCGCGTCGAGCGCACCATCGAGCAGCGCACCACCATGCTGGCCGGCGTGTCGCACGACCTGCGCACCATCCTCACGCGCTTCAAGCTGGAGCTGGCGCTGCTCGGCAGCGGACCGGAAATCGAGGCGCTGAAGAAGGACGTCGACGAGATGGGCCGCATGCTCGAAGCGTATCTGGCGTTTGCGCGCGGCGACCTTGGCGAATTGCCGGCGCCGACCGACATGGGCGGCTTCCTCGACGAGCTGAAAGCGGATGCGGAACGCCACGGGCACAAGACCAATGTGGTGTTCTACGGCCACCCGATCGTCACGGTGCGGCCGGCCGCGTTCCGGCGCTGCCTCGCCAACCTGGTGTCGAACGCGGCTCGCTTCGCCAAGGAGATCTCCATCACCGGGCATCGCGATCATCGCTGGCTGACCGTAAATGTGGACGACGACGGGCCGGGCATTCCGGCCGACATGCGCGAGGAAGTGTTCCGGCCGTTCCTGCGCCTCGACGATGCGCGCAATCAGGACGTGGGCAACACCGGTCTCGGCCTCGCCATTGCGCGCGACATCGCGCGCTCGCACGGCGGCGATATCACGCTCGGCGACAGTCCGATGGGCGGCTTGCGGGCGACGGTGCGGGTGCCGGTTTAGGCCGCCGCGGGCTCCTCATCGGCGTCGCGTCTGCGCCGCCGGCGGAAGAAACTCGGCGGACGGAAGCGGCAAGCATCGTCGAGCATGCCCGACCAGCGCTGGCCGCGCGCCAGCGCGCGGTCGAGTGCCGCAAGCGTGCGGGCGAGACCCTCGTCCTCGTCATCGACCCAGGTGCGCAGCACCGAGGCGAAAAGCATGGCAAGTCCTTGCGCGCGGATCACGCCGCGCGGGCCCGCGGCGTCGATCTCGGCCGCGGTGAGCATCCAGGTTTGCGAGCGCAGCGCGAGGCCGTTGAGCGCCAGGGCGAGACCCGGATTGCACTGCGCGGATTTCATCAGCGAGCGGATCGCCTCGCGATACGGCGCCATTACCTCGATGCGGCGCATCAGCACGTCGAACAGGCGCTCGCGCGGCGGCTCCTCGGCCATGTCGGCGCTCACGCCTGCCAGCACCTTGCGGTCGAGTTCCTTCATGTGTGCGGCGAGGATCGGCAGCGTCGCGCCGAACTCGGCGCGGCAGGTCGCGAGCGTCAGGCCGGCGCGTGCCGCGATATCGCCGAACCCGATCTGCTCGAAGCGCTTCTCGGCGAGCAAGGCCATGAACGCGGCGATGATCTTGTCGCGGTCGGTGCCGCCCGGCGCGGGCAGGGCGGGCGCGCGCTTCGGCGCACCTTTGGCGGATCGTTGCGGCTTGCGGGCCATGGCGGCCTCCTGTCAGCTATCATGCCTCAGAAGATAGAATAGGCCCGCAAAGGCGACCGTTCCAAGGCGGTCAGCCGGCAAGTTCCTTGGAGCGCTTTGTCGCGGCGGCGACCGCCTTTTCCATCAGCGGATCGAGCCCGTCACCGGCCATCAGCACGCCGAGCGCAGCCTGCGTGGTTCCGCCCGGCGAGGTGACGTTCTGACGCAAGGTCGCGGCATCGAGGGCTGAGCGGTGCAGCAACTCGCCCGAGCCGGACACGGTCGCACGCGCGAGCCGCGCCGAGAGCTCGGCCGGAAGCCCGGCAGCGGCGCCGGCGCGCGCGAGACTTTCGGCGAGCAGGAACACATAGGCCGGGCCCGAACCGGACACGGCGGTAACGGCGTCGAGCAACGATTCATCCTCGACCCATTCGACCGCGCCGACAGCACCAAGCAGCGTGTCGGCAAGTGCGCGCTGGTCCTGGGTAACCTTGGCGTTGGGCACCGCGACCGTGATGCCGCGTCCGATCGCGGCGGGTGTATTTGACATCGCGCGCACGATCGCGCCCGGGAGCGCGCTTTCCAGGAAACCGAGCGTCTTGCCGGCCATGATCGAAACGGCGAGCGTCGTTGCAGTGGCGAGCGGCTTGAGCGTCGGGACCAC
>JAXDOA010000315.1:0-4575 GCA_034669125.1 Hyphomicrobiales bacterium | reverse complement strand
ATGGCGGTCAACCACAAACGGTCCCACTGATTTGGTGGGCAGGAGGTGTGGGGAACTCAAATTTGATCGATAAGTAAAATAACTCGCCTTCCCGGTGGGCGCCATTTGGCGCTACTGAGGGCTATTGCCCACCAAACTGTCGCATCAGTGGGCAGGCGTGCGTGTGGCCATCGCGGCGCCCCTTGTGCAAGATCGCGCGTCCTTCTCGGGAGCCGCCCATGCCGCGTTTCTCGGCCAACCTCGGCCACCTCTACGTCGAACTCCCGCTGATCGAGCGTATAGGCGCCGCAGCGAAATCCGGCTTCAAGGCGATCGAGTTGCAGCTTCCCTATGAACTGCCGCCCTCGGCCGTGAAGGCCGAAATCGACCGGCATGGTCTCACGATGCTGAACATCAACTCGCCGCAGGGACCGGGCGGCGAGCCGGGGCTCGCGGCGGTCGCGGGCCGCGAGAAGGACTTCGCCGCGCTGTTCACCAAGGCGCTCGATTACGTGACGGCGATCGGCGGCACGTCGATCCATGTGCTGTCGGGAATCGTGCCGCCCCACGAGCGGCCCGCCGCCGAAAAGGTGATCGCAGCAAATCTCGCGCGCGCCTGCGACGAGGCGGCGGCGAGAAACATCTTCCTGATGCTGGAGCCGCTCAACCAGCGCGACCGGCCGGACTATTTCGTCTCGCACATCGAGCACATCGCCGACATCATCGGCAAGGTCGGCAAGCCCAACCTGAAAATCATGTACGACTTCTATCATGTGCAGGTGATGCAGGGCGACGTGCTCAAGCGCATGGAGAGGCACTTGGCCCTGATCGGGCACGTGCAGTTCGCCGGTCCCCCGACGCGCGTGCCGCCGCACAAGGGCGAGCTCAATTTCCCGGTAATCTTCGACGCGATCGACGACATGGGCTGGAAGGGCTGGGTCGGCGCCGAATACGGCCCCGGCGGGCCGACGGTGGACAGCCTGGTGTGGGGCAAGCCATACGGGATCGGGTGAAGCGTTAGTTTGCGGCGCCCTTACGTGATCGGGTCGATTCGACTCAAATGCGCTTCAATTGCGCATGTCCGGCTTAGCGACCCTTTCAAACGGCAGGCGCAGAATTTCGCATGCGGCCCGCATCGCAATGGGCCGAGCGACCCTGGAGCCAGCCATGCTTGGCGCGGTCAAAGACGAAGGTACGGAGCAAATTCCGCTGTTTCGCGTGCTGGCGCGGCGCTGGAAATCGCTCGGGCCGCGGAAACATGAACGACCCGCGCTGTCGTCGAAGACGGCCGCGGACGAACAGCCGAAAGCCGCGCGCGCGTGGATTGCAAAGCCGCGGCAGCTCTATGCGCACCAGAAAATCGAGCAGCCGAAGCCGAGCAACCGCTGGAATCCGTGGCTGTGGGTGAAGTGACAAGCGAAGCTGGTCATCCCGGGCGCGGCGCAGCGTGCAACGATGCGACGCAGACCGGGGATCGCCGCAAACGTCAGTTCTGCATTCCCCACCGTCTGATCGTCACGTTCTCGATCGAGCGAAAGATCACGCTCTCGACCAAGAGCCCGATCACGATCACGGTCAGCAGACCGGCGAACACCGAGGGAATCTCGAGCTGGTTGCGGTTCTCGAAGATGAACCAGCCGAGCCCGCCGGAGCGCGACGACACGCCGAACACGAGTTCGGCGGCGATCAGCGTGCGCCACGCGAACGCCCAGCCGATCTTCAGGCCGGTGAGGATCGAGGGAAACGCCGCCGGCACCAGCAGGAACGCCACGTAGGAAATCCCGCGCAGGCCGCAGTTCTGTCCCGCCATGCGCAACGTCGGGCTTACCGAGGTGAAGCCCGAGTGCGTGTTCAGCGCGACCGCCCACAGCACCGAATGGATGATCACGAATACGAGGCTCTTGGCGCCGAGCCCGAACCACAGCAGCGCGAGCGGCAGCAACGCGATCGCCGGCAGCGGATTGAACATGGCGGTGAGGGTCGAGAGAAAATCCGTGCCGACGCGGGTGGTGATCGCCAGCGTCGTGAAGATGCCGGCGATCGCGAGCCCGGCCGCATAGCCGGTGAGCAAAATCTGCAAGGAGGTGAGCGTGCGCTGGACCAGCGGCCCGTTGACCAGCGAGTCGTAGAGCGCCTCCAGCGTCTCGCCCAAGGTCGGGAACAGCAGGTTGTTGTTGAGCCACGTCGCGTAGAGCTGCCAGGCAAGGCACAGCACCACGACCACGATCAGCCTGCGCACGCCGGTGATCTGCAACAGCCGCTCGGCGGTCGAGAGCGGCCGCGCCGCATCGCCGACCGTGCCCATGGTGTCGAGTTCGATCAGGCGCTCGGGGCGGCGCGGCGGTTCCAGCCGGACGATGCGTTGTGCCGTGTCAGCCATTGGGTGTCTCCGCGGCGAGGTCGGTCTCGATTCGGTCGGCGAAAAGAAGGTCGTGGATTCGGCGGTGCACCTTCTCGAAGGCGGGCGTGCCGATGTCGCCAAAGCCGAGATGATCGGCGTTCAGCTCGGCCTTCACGCGGCCGGGATGCGGCGAGAGCACCAGGATGCGGCTGCCGACCAGCAGCGCCTCCTCGATCGAGTGGGTGACGAACAGCACCGTGAAACCGACATCGTCCCACAGCGCTTTGAGCTCCTCCTGCATCTTGCGGCGCGTCAGCGCATCGAGCGCGGCGAACGGCTCGTCCATCAGCAGCACCTTCGGCTCCATCGCGAGCGCGCGCGCGATCGCGACGCGCTGCTTCATGCCGCCGGAGAGCATGTGCGGATAGATGTCCTCGAAGCGCGTGAGGTTCACCTTGGCGATCACCGAGCGCGCGTGCTCGATCGCCTCCGCCTTCGGCATGCGCCGGTTGACCAGCAGCGGGAACAGCACATTGCCGAGCACGGTCTTCCACGGCAGCAGCTGGTCGAACTCCTGGAACACCATCATGCGATCGGAACCTGGCTTGTCGATCTGCTTGCCGGCGAGGCGGATCTGCCCCTCGACCGGCTGCATGAACCCCGCGACGGCCTTGAGCAGCGTCGACTTGCCGCAGCCCGAGGGCCCGAGCACCACGAAGCGCTCGCCCTCATAGACCTCGAACCCGACGCGCCAGGTCGCGGTGACCAGATGCTGCTCGGTCTTGTATTGCAGCGTCACATCGTCAACCGCGAGCAGCGGCGCGTTTGCTGCCTGCATGCTGGTTACCCCTTGCGCCATGCGCCCCCCTGGTTGGGCCGGATAATGGCCCGAATGCTATCGCCGTGCCTAGCCGGTGGTGTATCGTTTGATCAAGAGAGCCGCGTTTCGTTTTTAGGAACAACAGGGAGGATTTTGATGCTGCGTCGCCTGACCGTCATCGTTGCAATGGCCGCATGGTTCGCCTCGCCCGGCGCGGCGCTGGCGGAAGCCAATGTGGTGCGCGTCGCCAAGCAATTCGGCGTCGGCTATATGCAATACATGGTGATGCAGGAGTTGAAGCTCGTCGAAAAGCACGCCAAGGCGGCCGGACTCGACATCACCACCGAATGGGCGACGTTCCGTTCCTCCGACGTGATGAACGATGCGCTGATCTCCGGCTCGGTCGACTTCGTCTCGCTCGGCGTGCCGGGCGTCATCACGATCAATTCCAAGACCAAGGGCACCGCGAACGAAGTAAGAGGCGTGATGGGGCTGAACGTGTCGCCGCTGTGGCTGATGGTGCGCGATCCGGCGATCAAGTCGCTGAAGGATTTCGACGACAAGCATCGCATCGCGCTGCCGGCCGTGAAGGTCTCCAATCAGGCGATCATCCTGCAGATGGCCGCCGCCAAGGAATTCGGCGATGCGAAATATGCCGCGCTCGATCATCTCACGGTGTCGATGTCGCATCCGGACGCGACCGCCGCGATGCTTGGCGGGCAGAGCGAAATCACGGCGAATTTCTCCTCCGCGCCGTTCCAGTACCGGCAGATGAAGAATCCGAATGTCAAACGGCTTATCAACTCGAAAGACTTGTTCACCGACGACCCGATGTCGTTCAACGTCGTCGCCGCCACCTCGAAATTCCGCACCGAAAATCCGAAGCTCTACGCGGCCTTCGTCGCGGGCATGAAGGAAGCGACCGACGTCATCAATGCGGACAAGCGCAAGGGCGCCGAAATCTATCTGAAGGTGTCCGGCGAAAAGGCGACCGTCGACGACATCATGGACGTGCTCGCCGATCCGGACATCGTCTACAACAACAGGGTCGGCGGCATCCGGACCTTCGTGGAGTTCATGACCAAGACCGGTACGCTGAAGAACCCACCGAAGGACTGGAAGGATATGTTCTTCCCCGAGGCGATGGCGGGGAGTTAGCGCGGTGTGTCCCGCACGCGGTGCAGCGCGCGTTGCACCGCAGATGCGGGACCCCGGTTTCCTGAAAGCGAATCAACCGGGGTCCCGGGTCTGCACAGTGTCACTTCATGCCGCAGTGCGCCCGGGACACGGGGTGCAGTAGGCAATCAGCATGACGCTTTCCCTCGACCCCACCTCCACCCTCCCCGCCGACTCCACCGTCGGCACCCTCGTCGGGCGCGTGTGGCGGCCTGAACTCGGTGGCCCCTCGGTCGAGGTCCTCCGCGCCGATGGCGTC
>JAXDOA010000314.1:0-7643 GCA_034669125.1 Hyphomicrobiales bacterium | reverse complement strand
AAATCAATGTCCATGTCCGTATCGGCGCGCGCTGAGCCGCGCGCGCCGCGCATCGGCACGGCCGGCTGGGCGATCCCGCGACAATACGCCGGCGCATTCCCGTCGTCCGGCAGCACTCTCGAGCGCTACGCGCGCCGCTTCAATGCAGTCGAGATCAACTCGTCATTCTATCGGCCGCACCGTCGCACGACCTATGAGCGCTGGGCGGCTTCGGTACCGGCGGACTTCGCCTTTGCCGTGAAGGCGCCACGTGAAATCACGCACGATCTCCGCTTGTCCCGCGCCGCCGCAGCGCTCGACGGATTTCTCGCACAGGCAACCGGCCTCGGTGACAAACTCGGCGCGCTCCTGTTCCAGCTTCCGCCCAGCCTCGTATTCGACGCTCGAACGGCGGGCGCATTCTTCAAGGTCATGCGCAAACGCCATGCTGGCGGCGTGGTGTGCGAGCCGCGCCATCCGACCTGGTTCACCCCGCGCGCTGAAGACTTGCTGCTCAAACACCGCATCGCAGGCGTCGCCGCGGATCCAGCAAAGGTCCGAGAGGCGGCCGAGCCCGGCGGCTGGCCCGGGCTGCGATACTTCCGCCTGCACGGGTCGCCGCGCATGTATTATTCAAATTACGAGCCGGAGCGGCTGGCCGATTATGCCGAGCAGATGACGCAACCGAAAGCCGGCGGGGTCTGGTGCATCTTCGACAACACCACGCTCGGCTGCGCCGCCGGGAACGCACTCGCGCTGCAAGAACTGGTCCGCCAAGGGCCGAGGTAGACCCTTGAGCGCGTGGCATCGACCGCGGCCGCGGGTTCGCAAATAGTGTCCGCCGATCGGTCCATGAACCGTTTCGATTCGGTCCCCGCGCGGTCGCGCGCTACAACCGCATGATCGCTCTCAACGTTTGGTGCCGGTCCCCTGCCGCCCCCTGCCCCATCCACGCCCACCCGCGCCATCGCGCTGCTGGCGCTCGCGGGCTTTGCCAGCCAGGCGATGGTGCGCGCGCCGGACTCGCTGCTGCCGCAGATCGCAACCGATATCGGCGTCACCGTCGGCGCGGCTTCGATCATCGTCAGCGCCTACGCCATCACGCATGCGACGGTGCAGCTCATCATCGGGCCGATCGGCGACAGATTTGGCAAGTTCCGGTCGGTTGCGATCGCCTGCGCGCTGTGCTCGCTCACCGTGCTGGCGTGCGGGCTCGCGCGCTCGCTTGAGACGCTGACGCTTGCGCGTCTCGCCTCCGGGCTGACCGCGGCCTGGATCATTCCGCTCGGCATGGCGTTCGTCGGCGACGTGGTGCCGTACGAGCGGCGCCAGCAAGTGCTGGGCCGCTACCTCACCGGGCAGATCAGCGGGCAGCTGTTCGGCCAGGCGGCGGGCGGCATCATCGGTGACTGGCTCGGCTGGCGCGCGATGTTTTTCCTGCTGGCGGGGATCCTCGCGCTCGCGGCCCTGGCTCTGTTCCGCGAGCTTGCGAGCAACCCTGGTACGCGGCCGGATCAACGCGCCGACGAGACGTCTCGCGGCTTCGTCGCGGACTATTCCACGGTATTCTCCAACCGCTGGGCCCGTCTCGTGCTGCTTGCCGCACTGGCCGAGGCCGCGCTGGTGTGGGGTGCGTTCGCCTACGTGGGCGCCGATCTGCATCTGCGCTTCGGACTGTCGTTCACGCTCGTCGGGCTGATCGTCGGCATGTTCGGCATCGGAGGACTGATGTACGCGGCGAGCGTACAGCAGCTCGTCGGCCGTTTCGGGCAGGTCGGTCTTGCGGCCTTCGGCGGGCTCATGGTCGGCGCCGCGTATCTGGCGCTTGCGCTTGCGCCCGCGTGGTGGATCGCGCCCCCTGCCGTGATCGCGATCGGGCTCGGATTCTATATGCTGCACAACACGTTACAGACGAATGCCACGCAGATGACGCCGCAGGCGCGCGGCACCGCCGTCGCGCTGTTTTCCTCCGCGCTCTATGTCGGCCAATCGATCGGCGTTGCCGCCGGTTCGCTGCTGATCGATCGCGCCGGGGGACCGGCGATTTTCCTTGTGGCGGGGCTACTGGTGCCGCGCTGCTCGGCGTCTGGGTCGCCGCAATGCTGCGGCGAAAGACGCAAATCGTGTAGCGGGCGGCCTTGTCAGTCGCGGCAGGGGCACGCCGCAACGTCATTGAGCCAATACCCTTCCACGGCCTCATCCGCCCAGAAATTGACCGAGACTTCCATCGCGCCGGGCTTCCACGTGAAATGCTCGATAAAGTCGGTCTCCGGTGCGTTCTCCTTCATGCGGGAGAAAAGGATACCGAAGTGTCCGGACGCCGTCGCGCAGCGCGAGGCATCGACCGACAAGACAGCCGTCCATTTCCGTTCCAGCGTCGGCGGCTGCATCGGTGAAAACCGCACCTCCCGGAACCCCAAGGTCGGTTTGCAGATCCGCTCGCCGGCTTGCACCGGGCCGAGGAATGCGAGGCTGCCGAGCAGTGTGAGGGCAGAGAAGATTGCAATGCGTCGGTCGCTCATAGGGCGCTCCTCCCCATACGGGGGCTGGAGCAGCGCTTGAGACTGGATGCGTCTTCAAGAACCGGGTGGCTGCGTGAAGAACCCGACGCTTCGTATGCCGAAGCGCCATCATCTACATCCTGTTCGGACGCAACCGCAATGAACCATTTCTACCCCAAGACATAGTTTTTCTAATGATAAATGGATATACTCTATTGGCAATGAACCATTCATTCCCTTATCATCAATTAGTTTTTCTATGAGAGCCGAGCCATGCTGCGTCGCTTGCCTCCGTTGAACGCACTCAAGGCCTTCGAAGCCGCGGCGCGCAGCGAAAGCCTTACGCGCGCGGCGGAAGAGCTGTGCGTCACACAGGGCGCGGTGAGCCAGCAGGTCAAATCGCTGGAGGCGACGCTCGGCATCAAGCTGTTCGTTCGCGAGCGCCAGCGGTTGGCGATAACCGACGCCGGCCGCGAATATCTCGCGGTGGTGCGAGACGCGCTGGACCGGATCGCGGTCGGCACCGAACGTCTGGTCCAGCGCCAGACCTCCGGCGTCCTGACGGTCAGCACATCGCCGGACTTTGCCGCCAAGTGGCTGGTGCATCGGCTCGGCCGGTTTGCCGAGGCTCATCCCGGCATCGATCTGCGCGTGTCGGCAACGCTGCATCACGTCGACTTCGCGCGTGAAGACGTCGACCTGGCGGTGCGGCACGGCGACGGCAACTGGAATGGGCTCGATGTGGTTCGCCTTTGCTCCGAGCAGCTCTTTCCGGTTTGCGCACCCAAGCTTGTTTCGGGACGCAATCGCGCAGCGAAAGCAGCGGACTTGCTGAAACTCACGCTGCTGCGGCTCGATGACTCGAACGCCTGGAGGCGGTGGTTCGAAGCGGCCGGCGTCAGCGAGGCGGTTGTCCGCGGCCCGATTCTGAACCGCGCCAGCATGCTGATCGATGCGGCGATCGACGGTCAGGGTGTCGCACTCGCGCGCACGGCGCTTGCGGCGTCCGATCTCATCAACGGGCGGCTGATCAGGCCGGTCGATGTTTCGCTGCGGATGTCGAACACCTACTGGATCGTTTGTCCGAAGGCGACGTCCGCGCTTCCCAAGATCGCGACGTTCCGCACGTGGCTGCTGGCCGAGGCCGCCGACGACGTGCGGCGTCTGAAGACGCTCGAAAAACAAAAAATGGCGAGCTAATTGCGCCCGCGTGCAACGCGCTCGATTTCCTGGCGCACAAGCCGCTCGACCAGCGTCGGCAGATTGTTGTCGAGCCAGTGCTGCAGCATCGGCCGCAGTAAGCGCGGGCGGCTAACTTTTCAGCGCGGTGTTCGCGCGCAACAGATTCAAATGATCCCTATTTTGGAACCGGCACGGCCCTCATTGAGCCCCGGCACAACGATCACCATATGCGGCTGTACGGAGACAGCCTGTCAATGCAGGCAATGCCGGCCAAGATAGAAGAAGTTGGCTTGCTGCACTTGCGACGGTCTTCGTCGGAGCAAATAGATGTCATCCTTCGGACCGGTGCTGAGCTATAAATTCAGGTCCAATGCAAGGTCGAAAGACCAACGTGCATCCGCCCGCAAGAAAGTGGATGCGGACGCGTGGATCAGGAACGGGTTTGCGATCCGGCCCTGCCAGATTGTCGATCTTTCCGACACCGGAGTTCAAATCAGGTTCAGCACGGCTCAAGCCGTGTCGAGCACATTCACGTTCTTGATGTCCCGGAACTCCGGCTCGGGCCGGGACGCCCGTGTCAAATGGCGGCGCGGAACTCAGATCGGCGCGGAGTTTATATAAGGCCCGAGAGTTCTTGGTCGCCGGCCCACAACAAGGGGAAAATCCATGGCGCGCTTTTTTGAAATGCCGCTCCCCGGCGAGAAAGGTCATACGGCAATCGTCAATCTTGACCGTATCAATTATATGTGGCCACAGAGCGACCTCCCCGGCCGGACGATGCTCTACTTTGCGGGTGAGCAAAGCCTGGTCGACATGGATGATAAGATCGTAAGTGCATCTATTCAAAAATAAATGCGCGCGACCCTGCGGCGCCTCTTTCTTGATCTTCAGTTTCTGCCCGTTGTTGCCTCAATAGACTAATTGCGCCCGCGTGCAACGCGCTCGATTTCCTGGCGCACCAGCCGCTCGACCAGCGTCGGCAGATTGTTGTCGAGCCAGTGCTGCAGCATCGGCCGCAGCATTTCCTTCACGAGGTCTTCCAGCGTCTTGGCGTTCTGCACCAGCACGGTATGGGCGAGCGCATTGAACGCCGAATCCACGGCGGCCGCGGTCGCCGACGAGATGATGTGCTCGGCCATCGGTGGGGGTGGCGCGGGTGCGGGGCGCGGCGGCTCGGCGGCGCGTGGACGCGGAGCAGGCTCGGGCTCCTCGTCGAACACCACGTCCTGCGAGCCGTCGATCTTGCGGAACGCGGGCGCTGGTGCCTGCATCGCCTCGGTCAGTTCCAGCACGTCCGCTTCCGGCTCCGGCGCAGGCGGTGGCACGGGGGCTGGCGCTGGCGCCTCATCGAGGCCGGCCAGCATCGCGTCGATGTCGTCCTGCTTCATGGCGGCGGGCGGCGGCGCGGGCTTGGGAGGCGGAGGCGGCGCCTTGGCGGCAGGCGGCGGCTCGGGCGCCTTGGCGGCCGGTTTGACCTCCGGAGCCTTGACCTCGGGAGTCTTGGCCTCGGGAGTCTTGGCCTCGGGCTTCGCCGCAGGCTTCACGCCATCGTCGTCGGCGATGATCCTCCGGATGGAGGCCAGAATCTCCTCCATCGAGGGTTCTTGCGCCTTCGCCGCCTGACTCATGCGCTTTCCTCTCGCACTCCGGATGGGCCCGCAGTGACCGCGAATCAGCCGCCCAGACACGCAATATGCGAGGATTCGCGCGAGTATGGCACGCGGAAGGTCGAACGCAAGCAAAGTCCTGTGGACAGGAGCGAGTAGACCTACAACGGGTTGATGCGCAGGCGCGTCTAGTGCCCTGAACCTGAAGTTCGCGCATACCATGCGGCGAACACGGTTGCGAACTTCAGGTTCGAAAGGGCACTAGAATTGTAAAGTTGCTAGTGTGGCGGTTCAGAAGTCCGCATCATTCTCGCAGCGAGTCCGCAATGCGGACTTCTGAACCAAAGCCACACTAGATCAATAGGTTGCTAGTGTCCTTTCGATTCCGAAGTTCGCATGGAGCCTGCCGCTGGTTGTGGCGAACTTCGGAATCGGGACACTAGCGGCCGTCCGGTGTGCGCACGCCCATCCACTTGTCGCGCACCTGATGGTAGTGCACGCGCGGATCGTAGACCTCGGTCGCAAGCTTGAGACTCTCGGGCGAGAGCCGGCCGACCGCTGCGAGCAGCGTGAAGGAGGCCACCACCCGGTCGCGTTGCGCGGTGACCAGCGAAACGCGCGCGTTGACCAGTTCCTGCTGCGCGTTGAGCACGTCGAGCGTGGTGCGCTGGCCGACGCGCGCCTCCTCGCGCACGCCGTTCAATGCGACTTCGGTGGCGGTCACCTGTGCTTGCGCCGCAATGATCTGCGCCTTGGTCGCTTCGAGTTGGCTCCAGGCCTGCACCACGGTCGCGCGGACGAGATCGCGCTGCACGTCGAGCTCGATGCGGCGCTGGCCGAGCGTCTCCTTGGTCTGGCGAATGATCGAATATTCGGCACCGCCTTGATAGATCGGCACGGTGGCGCGCCCGAGAACGGTGCCCGTCAGCTGATCGGTAACGCCCGGCTGCACGTCCCAGCGCCGCTGCACCGAACTCTCCACCGTGACCGTCGGGTAGAGCGATCCTTCGGCCGCCTTCACGGCAGACTGTGCGGCATCCACGGTGTATTGGGCCGCCACGACCGTCGGGTGCACGGTGCGCCCCTGATCGATCGAGTCCGGCAGCGAACGCGGCGAAAGCCGATCGACCGGCATGCCGGCACGCAGATTGACGGGCTCGGCGCCGATGACGCGGCGGTAGGTCGCCTGCGAGGCCTTCAGATTGGCTTCCGCGGCGAGCACCTGCGATTGCGAGGCCGCGAGCCGCGCCTCGGATTGGGCGACGTCGGTGCGAGTGACCTCGCCGACATTGAAACGATCGCGCGCCTGTTTCAGTTGCTCTTGCAGCACCTGCACGTTGCGCCGCTGCAGATCGAGAATCGCGGTATCGCGCAGCACGTTCATGTAGGCGGTCGCGGCATCGAGCAGCGCGGTCTGCTCGGCATTACGCAGGGTCTCGCGCCCGGCCAGCACCGAGGCTTCGGCCTGGCGCGTCAG
This sequence comes from Hyphomicrobiales bacterium, assembly GCA_034669125.1. Classification (GTDB taxonomy): domain Bacteria; phylum Pseudomonadota; class Alphaproteobacteria; order Rhizobiales; family Xanthobacteraceae; genus PALSA-894. The sequence continues at coordinate 897 of JAXDOA010000314.1, read as the reverse complement.
GTTACCGGTGCGCTGGCCGTTGAAAACCGTCTGCACCAGGCCGACGTTGCCGCCGCGCGGACTGATGTTGGTGTTGGTCTTGGTGAAGGCCCCGCCCGAGGTCGAAATCGATTCAAAGTGCTGATATCCCGAATCGAAGGATCCGGTCACCCGCGGACGGTAATTGGATAAGGCCTGCGGGACGGTCTCGTCGGTCGCCCGCTGTGAAGCACGCTGGGCGTTTAAGGTCGGGTTGTTGCGATAGGCTTGCGCCAGCGCGGATTCCAGCGTTTCCGCCGCCGCCAGGCATGGCCAGCCGAGCGCGGCCGCAATAGCTGCCGCACAGACCGCCCGCCGCACTCCGGACCTGACCATTTGACCCCGTCCGCCCGCGCGTCAGCGCCAGCTGTGACCGCCGGCTGCCATCGCGAACGGCAGAATCATAGGCGTGCGTCCAGAGTCTTGGAACCCCTTGAAGGGTCGCAGGGGATAAAAGCTCGCCAGTGGCGCAAGCGCGCCACAGTCGCCTCAGAACACGAAGGCGGGGGTGTTGGCGAAGCCCGGCAGCAGCGGCGCCGCCGCATCGAATAGCGCCAGCGGAGTGATCTGCCCGCTGTCCTTGCGGAAGAGCGTCGCCTTGCCGAGCGGTGCGCTGCCGATGACGGCGACCAGCCGCCCGCCCTCCTTGAGCTGCGCCAGCAATCGGTCCGGCCTCACCTCGCTTGCGCCCTCGAGCAGGATCGCGTCATACGGTGCATCCGCCTGCCATCCGGCGTTGAGCGGCCCGCCCACCACCGCGACACGCGCGCCGAGATTCTCCGCCGCGATGCGCGCGAGCGCCGGATCCTCTTCGAGCGCGACGACGTTGGCGGCAAGTTTCGCCAGCACGGCGGCGGAATAGCCGGTGGTGCAGCCGAC
>JAXDOA010000313.1:0-3752 GCA_034669125.1 Hyphomicrobiales bacterium | reverse complement strand
GCGAGCATCAGCGGCACGTTGGTCTTGCCGAACAGCGTGACGCCGGCGTCGATCATGCGCTGCGCCGAGACCGCGGTAGTTTGCGTCACGTTCTCCTTCATCGCGGGCGTGCCCCAGGTCGTCGGCGAGCCCGCCACCTGGAAGCTCTCCTTGATGGTCATCGGCACGCCGTGCAGCGGGCCGAAGCGCTTGCCCTTCCTGAGCGCGGCGTCGGCGGCTTTGGCGCGCTTGCGCGCCTTCTCCTTGTCCATCCAGATGACGGCGTTGAGCTTGGGATTGTATGTCTCGATGCGCGCGAGGAAATGATCGAGCAGTTCAAGGGAGCCGATCTTCTTGCGCCGGATGAGGGACGCAAGCTCGGTCGCGGACTTGTAGTGCAACGGGTCCATGGGAATTCCTCGGGCGGTGGGGCCGCGATCCTAGCAAGCCCTTGGTGCGCGGGCCTACGCGGTCCGCGGCGATGCCGGCAGCCCTCCACCACGCCGTTGACAAATCCACGACATTGTTTTGCCCGCATGATCCCTGAACGTTGACGCCACGGTGGGGCGCAACGTAAGTTTCTAGCGCAAATCCTTGGCGCTTCACGGGTTTCATGGCGCGTGCCGCCGCGGCGGCCGGTTCGCGCGATGGGGAGGCAATGACTGACGCGAGCGCGATCGAAGCCGCAACCAGGCGGCTCGCCGCGGCCCTCGATGCGCTCGAGGCCGCGCTGGAACGGCGCCGCTCCGGCGACCGCGGCGAGGATGCGCTTGCCGCGCAGGTGCATGCGCTCGGTTCCGACCGCTCCAAGCTCGCCTCCGACCTCGATGCCGCGACCGCACGCTCGCGCAAACTCGAAGCGACCAACCGCGAGATCGCGCACCGCCTCGATGTGGCGATCGAAAACATCCGCTCGGTGATCGAGGCGCCGCCATGAGCCACGTCAACGTCACCATCCATGGCCGCCAATACCGCATGGCCTGCGAGGACGGGCAGGAGGATCATCTGACCCGCCTCGCACGCGACCTCGACCAGCGCATCGAACAGCTCAAAGCCAGCTTCGGCGCGATCGGCGACATGCGGCTGATCGTGATGGCGGCGCTCACGCTCGGCGACGAGTTGAGCGAGGCGGCGAGACGCGTGCGGCGGCTGGAGGAAGAGCTGACCGCGCTGCAGGACGTGCGCGTGGCTTCCAGCGAACGTGCGCAGGCAACACAGGTCGCGGTCGCGGCTGCGCTCAATTCCGCCTCGGAGCGCATCGAGCACGTGACGCGCAGCCTGAATCAGAGCCTCGGCGAGGGCATCGGTATTGGGTAGCGTTTGCCCGCCTGAGTCCCTACATTGCCGGAGCGGGGCTGCGGGGTGCGTTAGAAACATACTCCCGGGGCCTTACGATCTCGAAGGGAGCTGTCCCTGACCGGGCCCGTGGGCCCGGACATATGGCGCCCACCTACTTATGTAGGTTCCCGGGGTCGACTTCCGACGGCTTTTGCGGCTCCGCTGTTCATCGTTTTTTGAAGACCATCCCGGTTGCTCCACGATGTGGGGCGACCGGCTTTGCGGTACCCAGCATTGCCAATCGCCTCTTTTGTGGCGGTGACCGCCGAACTACGCTGCGCTTTCGTCCCGGGACGCTTGCCAGGCCGGTCAAGCAAAGTACCGATCATGGAGGAAGGTGATGTCGTCGCCCACGCCCGTGAACCGTCGCACCTTGCTGGCCATGCTCGGCGGGACGATAGCCATGCCGTTGCCGCCAGCACGTCCCGCGTTCGCACAGGAGGCTTGGCCGAACCGGGCAGTGCGTTACGTCAATGGCTTCCCGGCCGGAGGAGCAACCGATACGCTCTCGCGGATTCTCTGCCAGAAGCTGAGCGAACTGTCCGGGCAGTCGTTCATTGTCGAGAACAAGGGAGGGGCCGGCGGAGTACTGGGGGCGGACGCGGTCGCGAAAGCGCCGCCTGACGGGTACACGGTCGGTCTTGGCGGAATTGCCAGCAACGTGCTTGCGATCGGAAGCTATGCAAAGCTTCCCTATGAGCCTCGCGCGGACTTCTCCTTCATCGGCGGCATGTGGCAGCTGCCGAATATCCTCTCGGCCAGGAAGGATTTGTTCTCCTCCGATCTGAGGGAATTGCTGGCCGCCTTCAAGAAGGAGCCGCGCAAATACACCTACGCATCGGCAGGATTCGGCACCACCTTGCACCTCTCGGGCGAGATGATGAACAGCATGGGCGGCGTGGAAGTGACTCATATACCATACAGGGGAGCGGGCCCGGCGCTGACCGATCTGCTCGGCGGCCGTGTCGATCTGCTGTTCGACAATCTGCCCGGCTCGCTGCCGAGCGTGCGCGCCGGGCAAGTCAAGCCGGTCGCCGTCACCGCCAGGGCGCGGATCCCTGAGCTTCCGGACGTGCCGACCATGGCGGAAGTACTGCCCGGATACGAGATGACGTCATGGACCGCCATGATTGGACCGGCAAATATGAAGGCCGATCTTGTGGCGCAAATGAATGCTCTTGTCGTCAAGGCTCTCGCCGATCCGGCGTTGAAAGCGCGGTATGCCGACCTTGGTGCAACGCCCTGGCCAACCTCGCCGGCCGAGATCAAGGCATTCCGCGATAGTGAGGAAGTACGGCTATTGCCGGTCATGAAGGCCGCCGGGATCAAGCCAGAGTGAACAATCAACTGGCAAAAGAAGCTACACGCACTGCATGTCCGGCGACTCCATCTCCGACCTGAAATCCATCATCCGCAAGGATGCGCTGATGCGGCGCGACGCGCTGCCCGCGGCCGAGCGCGCCAAGGCCGCCGAGGCGATCGCGGCGCGTGCGTTTCCGCTCGCGATCGAGCGGGGCCAGATCGTCTCCGGCTTCTCGCCGCTGAAAACCGAGATCAATCCGATTCCGCTGATGCGCAAGCTCGCGGATGCGGGCGCGCAGCTCGCGCTGCCGGTCGTCGCCGGCAAAGGCAAGCCGCTGATCATGCGCGCGTGGCGTTTTGGCGAGGCGCTTGCCTCCGGCGTCTGGGGTATCCGCGAACCGAAGGCCGACGCGCCCGAGGTCGCGCCCGACATTCTCCTGGTGCCGCTGCTTGCGTTCGACCGGCAGGGCCATCGCATCGGCTATGGTGCCGGCTACTACGATATGACGATCGGGAAGCTGCGCGCCGTGAAGCCGGTGGTCGCGGTCGGCATCGCCTACGCGGCCCAGGAAATCGCGTCGGTCCCGGTTACGCTGCGCGACGCGCGCCTCGATCTCGTGCTAACGGAGCGTGAGATCATCGATCTGCGCGGAAGCCAGTAATGCGTCTTCTCTTCGTCGGCGACATCGTGGGGCGGTCGGGGCGTACGGCCATCACCGAGCGTCTGCCAGGCCTGCGGCGCGACTGGAAGCTCGATTGCGTCATCGTCAATGGCGAGAACGCGGCTGGCGGCTTCGGCATCACCGAGGCGATCTACCACGAGCTGATCGATGCCGGCGCCGATGCGATCAGCGGCGGCAATCATTCGTGGGACCAGCGCGAGGCGCTGGTGTTCATCGAGCGTGCGCCGCGTCTCCTGCGTCCGCACAATTATCCGCCGGGCACGCCGGGGCGTGGCATGGTGATGGTCGAGGCGAAAAGCGGCGCGCGCGTCCTGGTCATCAATGTGATGGGCCGCGTGTTCATGGACCCGCTCGACGATCCGTTCGCGGCGATCGAGCGCGAGCTGTCGGCCTGCGCGCTCAAGACCGCGGCCGACGCAATCGTGATCGACGTGCATTGCGAGGCGACCA
>JAXDOA010000312.1:0-7343 GCA_034669125.1 Hyphomicrobiales bacterium | reverse complement strand
GTGGTGAACCCGTCCATTCCGGCCAAGACGATTCCCGAGTTCGTTGCCTATGCGAAGGCTAATCCCGGCAAGGTCAACATGGCGTCGAGCGGGATTGGCGCGACGCCCCACGTCTCCGGTGAACTGTTCAAGATGATGGCTGGCGTCGACATGGTTCACGTGCCCTATCGCGGTGCCGGACCTGCATTCGCCGACCTCTTGGGCGGGCAGGTGCAGGTGATGTTCGACTTCATCCCTTCGTCCGTCGAATACATCCGAAGCGGGAAGTTGCGGGCGTTAGGCGTGACCACGACCGCGCGCGCAGCAGCGCTGCCGGACGTCCCTCCAATCAGCGAATTCGTACCGGGATACGAGGCGAGTGGATTTTTCGGCCTCGGCGCACCCAAGAACACGCCCGGTGAGATTGTAGACGCGCTCAACAAGGAGATGAACGCGATCCTTATGGACGAGAAGGTGAAGGCTCGCCTCGCTGACCTCGGCGGCACCGTACTTGCCGGCTCCCCCGCAGACTTCGGGAGGCTCATAGCAGTCGAGTCCGAAAAGTGGGCGAAAGTGGTCAAATTTTCCGGCGCTAAGCCGGGCTGATCTGAAGACGACGTAGCGGCATTCTCGCGCCACGTCTCCGCGAGCTTCGAAAGCGGACATCCCGTTTATGAGCACGCTCTAGCGCGCCACCACCGGCCGCGCTTCCAGCACCGGCTCGCGCACCGGCACGCCCCGGAATGGCGAACCTTCCTCGAACCAGGATTTCGGTGCCGGCTGGCCCCACAGCGTCTGGCGCTGCGGATGATTGAGCGTCCAGCGGAGCGGCTCGTGATCGGTGTCGACGGTGAGATAGTCGGACGTGAACAGCTCGACGCGGTGCCCGTCCGGATCGCGCACATAGAGGAAGAAGGCGTTGGCGATGCCGTGCCGGCCCGGGCCGCGCTCCATGTTGGCGAGATAGCCCGAGGTCGCCATCACGTCGCACGTGTTCAGGATGTCGAGCGCGTTCGAATTCCACACGCCGATATGGTGCAGGCGCGGCCCGCGCCCGTTGGTGAAGGCGAGGTCGTGCGTGCTGCCCCGGCGCTGCAGCCACACCGCCCAGAGCTTCGGATCGGCCCCTTCGGTCTCGGCCGTTTCGGTGAGGCGAAAGCCGAGCTCGGTGTAGAAGTCGTAAGATGCCTGCACGTCCGGCGTGAAGCAATTGATGTGATCGACGCGCTGGATACGCGCGCCCTTGTAGGCCGCATATTTCTGCAGCATCGAGGGAACACGATCCATCTTGAAATAGAGATCGATCGGCATGCCGACCGGATCGACGGTCCGCAGCGTGCGGCCCTGGAACGGCAGGTTCGGCCACGACACCGGCACCTTGCGCGCAGTCAGCCATTCGGCGGCCTTGTCGAGGTCGTCCTCGGCTCCAACCTTGAAGCCAATTGGGAGCGCCGCGATGTCGTTTGAATGGCGTAGCACCACCGAGTGATGGTTGCGCTCTTCCAGCCCGCGCAGATAGAGCGCGTCCTTGTCCTCGTCGCTGACGATGTAGCCGAGGCAATCGACGTAAAACGCGCGCGAACGCGCGATATCGGCGACGCCGAGCTCCACATGGCTCGCGCGCACGATGTTGAACGGCGGATTGAAGACGGGATCGCGCAGCATCAGGTGCCGATCTTCGGGATCGTATGATTGTCGAGCGCGATCGCGATGTTCTTCGTCTCCATGTAGAAATCGAACGAATAATCCCCGCCGTCGCGGCCGATGCCGGACGACTTCATGCCGCCGAACGGGGTGGGGAGGTGGCGCACGTTCTCCGAATTGACCCACACCATGCCGGCCTCGACGTGTTGTGCGAAGCGATGCGCGCGGCCGACGTCTTTCGTCCAGAGATACGCCGCAAGGCCGTAGCGCACGTCGTTGGCGATGCTCAGCGCTTCCTGCTCGTCGGCGAACGGGATCATGGTGAGCACCGGCCCGAAGATTTCTTCCTGCGCGATCTTCATCGTGTTGCGCGCCCCGAGATAGAGCGTCGGATTGACGAAGTTGCCTTTCCCGCCCGCGCGTCCGCCACCGACGACGGTCGCGCCCTCCTGCTCGGCCGCTGCCACATAGGACAGAACCTTGTCGACATGGCGCGGATGGATCAACGGGCCAATTTCAGTGGCAGGATCGAGCGGATGGCCGACCTTGATCCTCTTCATGCGCTCCGCGGCGCGCTTGGAGAATTCGTCATAGATCGAGGCCTCGACCAGCGCGCGGCTCGAGGAGGTGCACCGCTCGCCGTTGAGCGAATAGATCATGAACAGCACGGCATCGAGCGCACGATCCAGGTCGGCATCGGCGAACACGATCACGGGATTCTTGCCGCCGAGCTCGAAGTGCACGCGCTTCAACGTCGCGGCACCCTGCGCCATGATGGCGGAGCCGGTCGCGCTCTCGCCGACGAAACCGATCGCCTTGATGTCGGGATGCTCGGTCAGCGCACGGCCCGCATCCTCGCCGAAACCGTGCACCATATTGAGCACGCCCGGCGGCAATCCCGCCTCCAGGCAAATCTCCGAGAGCAAGGTCGCGGTGAGCGGGCTCCATTCGGCCGGCTTGTGCACCACCGTGCAGCCGGCCGCGAGCGCGGGCGCGATCTTCCAGGTCGAGAGCATGAACGGCGTATTCCACGGCGTGATCACGCCCACGGGGCCGATCGGCTGGCGGATCGTGTAGTTCAAATGCGTGCCGGTCGGCAGCGACAGGCCGTCGGCGGCGCCCGGCGCGCGGTCGGCGTAGAAACGGAAGTTCTCCGCGCCGCGCAGCGCCGCCTTCGACATGTAGCGGATCGGCTGGCCGGTATCGATGCACTCAACGAGCGCGATCTCATCGGCACGCGACTCGATGGCGTCCGCGATCCGGTGCAGCACTTTGCGCCGCTCGTCGCCGGTGGTGCGTGCCCAGCCGGTGCGGAACGCCTTGGTGGCGGCCTTCGCGGCGCGATCGATCTCGGCGGCACCGCCGCGCGCCACCGTCGCGATCACCGAATTGTCGATCGGCGAGTGCGTCTCGAACGTCTCGCCGCTGCCGGCGTCCGGTTTGCCGTCGATCAGGTGCGCGACCGGACGCTCGCGGAAGCGCTTGAGAAATCCCTCCGCCCGCGCAATCGTCTTGTCGAGCGTCGTGCTCATGCGGCCGAAGCTTTTGTGTCGACCGACTGCCTCTCGCGCATGCCGTTGCGCAGCAGCCGCGTCTCGGGATCGATCTCGTGGATCTCCACCGTCAGCGCGAGCGGCCGCGCGCGGAACACCGGCTCGAGCGCCTTGTTGGCAGAATCGTAGATCGTCTGCACCGCGTGCTTCTTCTGCTCCAGCGTGCGGCCCTTGCGCGCCCGGATGTCGATGTGCACGAAGGCATTCTCCGGCGATCCGTCGCCGACGCGAAAGTGCTCGCGGCGCTTCAACCGTGTGCGCACCGCGACCGGTTCGGCGATACCGCTCGCGATCGCCGCGCCATGGATTTCCTCGACCAGCCGCTGCGGCGTGATCTCGGCTTCGATGTTGGCCGAATATTCCACGATCACGTGCGGCATGGGTTTCCTCCAACGTCTGGTTTGACGGCTGTGCGGAATTCTAACATGTTCTGGGCGAGCCAATCTGTCGCGTCAAGGCGACCTGAGCCTCGGGACTTTTGCATTGAAACTCACATCGTTTTCGACCGGGGGCCGGGTCAGTTACGGCGCCGTTGTGGGCAACGGCATTGTCGATCTTGGGCGGCGCCTGGCATACCCGAGCCTGCTCGACGCGCTGCGCGCGGGCGCGCTCGGCGAGGTCCGCAAGGCGGCGGCCTCGGCGCCCGACATCGCGCTTCCGGCGGTGACGCTCAAACGGCCCATTCTGTTTCCGGAAAAAATCCTCTGCATCGGCGTGAACTACGCCAACCGGAATGAGGAATACAAAGACGGCAGCGCGCAGGCGAAATATCCCAGCATGTTCTTCCGCACGCCGGGCTCGTTCGTCGGCTCGGGCGAGGCGCTGATGCGCCCGAGCGTGACCCAGCAGTTCGATTACGAGGGCGAGATTGCACTGGTGATCGGCAAGGAGGGGCGCAAAATTGCAAAGGAAAAGGCCCACGAGCACATCGCCGGCTATACGCTCTGCAATGAGGGCACCGCGCGCGAGTGGACCCGGCACGCCAAGTTCAACGTCACGCAGGGCAAGAACTTCGATGCGTCCGGCAGCCTCGGACCGTGGATGGTCACGGCCGACGAGATCGATCCGACAAAGCCGCTGCACCTCACCACGACGGTCAACGGCGAAACCCGCCAGGACGACACCACCGCCAACCTGATCTTCAGTTTCGCCGACCTGCTCGCCTACATCACGATCTTCACGACCCTCAAGCCCGGCGACATCGTCGTGACCGGCACGCCGGTCGGCGCGGGCGCGCGCTTCGACCCGCCGCGTTGGCTGCAGGCCGGCGACGTGGTGGAGGTGTCGGTTCCGGAAATCGGGACGCTCAGCAATCGCGTGGTGGATGAGACCTAAAGGGACCCCGTCAACCAGGTCATGATCAGTTTAGAGGGTCTATAGTTTACAAGACCGAGGGCCGCGCCCACTTCTACTTTGGATTCAGGAAGAATTGCCCCCAACTATCAAGAATTGCCCCTCTCACTTTGGAATACCTCGAAGAAGTGCTTTTCTTTTTTGCATCTCCGAAATCGATGGCCTAAGTCACAGGGAAGGGCACCCGGGTAGGCGGCTGAAGTTTGTAATGATTGTTTGTTCCTGCAATGTTTTCAGCGACCGCGACGTGCGGTCGGCGATTGAAACGGCTCCGGCGCGCCCCGCTACGGCCAACCAGGTCTATGGCTGTCTCGGATGCAGCCCGCAGTGCGGGCGGTGCGCGCGTACCATCCGCCGGATCATGGACGAGGCGCTGACCAGTGCGGCTGCGGCCTGCACGCAAGAATGCCCGGTCGCCTGCGTGGCGCACCATACGCACGCCGATCCACAGTAATCGCGACAGTTTTCTGCGTTTTCGCGGCCCGCATTACTGCAGCGCCTTGAACCACACCACTTTCCACATTAGAATTAATTGAAACTACATTGGGCCACCCGCGGCGGCCCCGAATGCAGGAGTGCGAGCCATGAAGGGCGATGCCAAGGTCATCGACTATCTCAACAGGGGCCTGCGCAGCGAATTGACCGCGGTGAGCCAGTACTGGCTGCATTACCGGCTGCTCGACAACTGGGGCTACAAGGACCTCGCCAAGAAATGGCGCAAGGAATCGATCGAGGAGATGGAGCACGCCGACAAGTTCGTCGAGCGCATCATTTTCCTCGACGGTTTCCCGAATATGCAGGTGCTCGATCCGCTGCACATCGGGCAGAACATCAAGGAAATCCTCGACGTCGATCTGCAGGCCGAGGTCGATGCGCGCGCGCTCTATCAGGAAGCCGCGACCCACTGCCAAACCGTCAAGGACTATGTGTCGCGCGACCTGTTCGAGGAACTGATGAAGGACGAGGAGCACCACATCGACTTCCTCGAGTCGCAGCTCGATCTGGTCGCGCAGCTCGGCGTGCAGCTTTACGCGCAACACCATATCGGCAAGCTGGACGACGGGAAGGATTGAGGGGCGGCCGCGAACTCCTCTTCCCCTCTCCCGCTTGCGGGAGAGGGTGCCGAACCGCGTAGCGGTGAGGCGGGAGAGGGCGCTTTTCTTCGCTATCTCAACAAATGCCCTCTCCCGGCCGCCGTCGCTTCGCTCCGGCGTCCACCCTCTCCCGCAAGCGGGAGAGGGGAAAGCAAGCGAGAGCCGATGCCCACCCTACGTTCCTCGGAACAACCCCTCCGCCACCCTCACCAACTCGTCCACGCACGCGTCGACGCTCTTGCCCGACGTTTCGAGCCGCGCGTGCGCGCGCCCGTAGGCCGGTGCGCGGGCATCGAGGATCGCGACGAGGTCGTTCATGGCAGAAGGATTGTGCGACATCGGGCGGAAGTCGCCTTGCTCCCGCACGCGGCGCATGTGCTCGGCCGGGGAGGCCTGCACCCAGACGGCGTGGGTCTGCTCGAGCAGTTGCCCGAACGTGGTCTCGTCGGCTGCGATCCCGCCGGCGGTTGCGATCACGGCCGCCGGATTGGCGGCGATCACCCGCATCAGCGCGTCGCGCTCATAGCGGCGGAAAGTGCCCTGCCCATAGACCTCGAACAGCGTCGCGACCGGGGCGCCGTGGTCCTGCTCGATAATCTTGTCGAGTTCGATGAAGGGGACGCCCAATCGTCCGGCCAGCATGCGGCCGAGCGTCGACTTGCCGGCGCCGCGCAGGCCGACGAGCGCGATCCGCCGGCCGCGTGCGCTCGGCATCGCGCTGCCGACGCGCGCGAAGGCGTCAAGGAAGCCCTTGATCTCCTCGACGGGAAGCTGGCGCAGATGCACCAGCGCGCGCCGCCGCGCCTCGTCGTGCCTCACGGCCGGTAACAGATCGAACAGGTCGAGCGTAAGCGCGCGTGCGATCGCATCGAGCGACAGCACGCTCGGATTGCCAACGCCGAGCTCGATCTGCGCGATGAAGCGCTCGGACATGGCGGCCTGCTTCGCCAGCATCTTGCGCGTCATGCCGCGCTTGGCGCGCTCGTTGCGCACCACATAGCCGATCTCGCGCAACAGAGGCGTGTTCTCGGCACGCACCTGCTTGGCGGGCCGCTTCGCTGCCTTCGGCGGCCGGTTGCTCAGGTAGTGCGGCGCAGCGTCGCTCACGTCTCGATCTTCACGTATTCGAAATCGCCCGGCTTGTTGTCGATGCCGACTTTTGGCGGCGAAATCCACGAGGCGAATTTGCCGGCTTCCGTCACCGGCTCCATCAGGCTGGCGATGAAGTCGCCATCGTCCGTCGAGGGCAGCCAGTCGCCCTTGCGCTTGCCCCACGTCGCATCGTCGATCAACACGCCGTCGGGCGTCGCGTGCACGTCCTTGAACTCGCCGATCTGGCGGTGGAACGCGACGTTCGGCAGGGTGAGCTTGTAGTCGTAGCCGGCGAGCGAGATGATCTTGTTCCAGCGCAGCATGCCCTTCACGCAGTCCTGCGTGTAGTCGTCGCGCAGGCGCATGTTGAGCGCGGTGAGCGCCGGCTCGTCGACGCGCTTGATCTCGCCGTTCACCAGCTTGAGCACCGGATAGGTGTCGTTCTTGAGCTGGTGGTCGTCCTCGATCTGCGTCTCGCGGTAGCGCCCCTTCACCCCCGCATTGAAGGCATTCGCCGCGTTGGTCGAGACCTCCGAGCCGAACAGGTCGAGCGAGAGCGAGTAGTGCAGATTGAGTTTCTTCTGGATGGTCGGAAGATCGATCACGCCTAGCGCGCGCACCCCGGCGA
>JAXDOA010000311.1:0-3541 GCA_034669125.1 Hyphomicrobiales bacterium | reverse complement strand
ATCATCGTGTTCACGATCCTCGTCATCGTGAACTTCGTGGTCATCACCAAGGGCTCCGGCCGCATCGCCGAGGTCGCGGCGCGCTTCAACCTCGACGCCATGCCGGGCAAGCAGATGGCGATCGACGCCGATCTCTCCGCGGGCCTGATTAACGAAAACGACGCGCGCACGCGCCGCAAGCATCTGGAGGACGAAAGCGCGTTCTTCGGCGCGATGGACGGTGCCTCGAAATTCGTGCGCGGTGACGCCATCGCGGGCCTGCTGGTCGTGTTCATCAACGTGATCGGCGGCATGATCATCGGCATCGCCCAGCGGGGCATGCCGTTCGCCGAGGCGGCGCGCACCTACACGCTGCTCACCGTCGGCGACGGGCTGGTGACGCAAATCCCGGCGCTGATCGTCTCGACCGCGGCCGGCCTGCTCGTCTCCAAGGCGGGCGTCGGCGGCGGCGTCGACAAGGCGCTGCTGAAGCAGCTTTCGGGCTACCCGAAGGCGCTCGGCATGTCGGCCGCCGTGATGATCGTGATGTCGCTGTTGCCGGGCATTCCGATGTTCCCGTTCCTGGCGCTCGGCGCCGGCGCCGGCGTGCTCGCCTTCATGATCGAGAAGCGCACCAAGCTCGGGCTCGCCGCCGAGGCGAAACAGGCGACAGCCGTTGCCAAGGCCGAGCCAACCGAGGAACCGATTTCGGCGGCGCTCAAGATCGACGACCTCAAGATCGAGCTCGGCTATGCGCTGCTCCCGCTGGTCAATGCACCCGACGGCTCCGACCGGCTGACCGAGCAGATCAAGGCGCTGCGCCGCTCGCTCGCCGGAGAAATGGGCTTCGTGATGCCGGCGGTGCGCATCCTCGACAACGTGCAGCTCGAGGCCAACGCCTACGTCATCAAGCTCAAGGAAGTCGACGCCGGACAGGGCCGCGTGTGGCCGAACCAGCACATGGTGATGGACCCGACGGGCAGCCAGGTGAACCTCCCCGGCCTGCACACCACCGAGCCGACGTTCGGCCTGCCCGCCACCTGGGTCGACGCGACGCTGAAGGAAGAAGCCGCCATCAAGGGCTACACCGTTGTCGATGCGGCGACCGTGCTCGCGACGCACCTCACCGAAGTGCTCAAGACCAACATGTCGGAACTGCTCTCCTACGCGGAGGTGCAGAAGCTGCTCAAGGACCTGTCGAAGGATCAGGGCGAACTGGTCAAGGACCTCGTCCCGGCACTGATCACCGTGTCGGGCATCCAGCGCGTGCTCCAGCTCCTGCTCGCCGAGCGCATCTCGATCCGCGACCTGCCGACCATCCTGGAAGGCATTGCCGACGCGCTCGCCTTCACGCGCAACCCGACCTATCTGGTCGAGCACGTGCGCACGCGGCTCGCCCGCCAGATCTGCGCGCAGCACACCTCGCCGAACGGCTACCTGCCACTGATCGCGCTCTCATCCAAGTGGGAGCAGGCGTTCGCCGAGTCGATCGTCGGCCAGGGCGAGGACAAAAGCCTCGCGATGGCGCCTTCGCGCCTCTCCGAATTCATCACGCTGATCCGCGAGCGCTTCGAGGATGCGGCGCGCGAGGGCGAAGCGCCCGTGCTGGTCACCTCACCGGGGGTGCGGCCGTTCGTGCGCTCGATCGTCGAGCGCTTCCGCACCCAGACGAGCGTGCTGTCGCAGTCGGAAATTCACCCGCGCGTGCGGCTGAAGACGGTGGGCGGAATTTAGGCTGCCCTCAGGGCCGGCGTTGGATTTGAAGAGGCGTGCCGCGGCCGAACTTGATAACAAGGCCGGATGAACCAGAGCAACGAACTCGGCATCGATACGTTCGGCGATGTGACGTCCGGTCCGGACGGCACCCCGCTGCATGCCGCCCAGGTCATCCGCGACCTCGTCGAGGAGGCCGTCCTCGCCGACGAGATTGGCATCGATTTTATCGGCGTCGGCGAGCATCACCGCGCCGATTTTGCCGTCTCGGCGCCGGAGGTGGTGTTGGCGGCGATCGCAAGCCGTACCAAACGCATCAAGCTTGGCTCGGCGGTGACGGTGCTGTCGTCGGACGATCCCATCCGCGTGTTTCAGCGGTTTTCGACTCTGGACGCGCTGTCGAACGGACGGGCGGAGGTTTTCCTCGGGCGCGGCTCCTTCGTCGAGTCGTTTCCCTTGTTCGGTTTCGACCTCAAGCAATACGAGGAGCTGTTCAACGAGAAGCTCGATTTGTTCGCCGCCGTGCTCGCCGAGCAGCCGGTCACCTGGCGCGGCAAGCTGCGCCCACCGCTTGCCAACCAGAGCGTCTATCCGAAGACCGAATCCGGCCGGCTCACGACCTGGATCGGCGTCGGCGGCACGCCGGAATCGGTCATGCGCGCGGCGCATTACGGCATGCCCATGATGCTGGCGATCATTGGCGGCGACCCGAAGCGCTTTGTGCCCTTTGCCGACCTCTACCGCGGTGCGCTCAAGGAATTGGGCAAGAACGAATTGCCGGTGGGGGTGCATTCGCATGGTTTCGTTGGAGAAACCGACGCGCAGGCCCGGGAAGACCTGTTCGCGGACTACAAGCGGATGCGCGACAAGATCGGCGCCGAACGCGGCTGGCCGCCGATGAGCCGGACCGATTTCGAGCGCGAGATCGAGCACGGCTCGCTCTATGTCGGATCGCCCGAGACGGTGGCGCGCAAGATAACCGCCACCGTAAGGGCCCTCCAGGTCGGCCGCTTCGACCTGAAATACAGCGCGGGCCCGCTGTCACATGCCAAGATGATACGCAGCATCGAGCTCTATGGGCGCAAGGTCATTCCGCTGGTGCGCGAGATGCTGGCCTGAGACCCGGCGGCGGCCGCCGAGCCCAAGGCCCCCCTACAGAGGTTCCAGGCTACCGTTGTTCACGCCCGCGCGATCAGGCGTGATAGCGCCGCCACACAATCGTGACCCAGCCTTGTCGTGGCATCCTGGGTCAGCGAACCCATATTGATCAATAAGATAAACCGTGTTGCCGGCTTCCGCTGGAACCGCCAACGGCGCAGATGCAACAGTCAATTGAAACTTAAAGCGAGACATCCGCGTTGCTCCTTTGAACCGATCGCCCGGCTGGCACGACCAATGGACAGGACCGGGGGAGAGAATCCCATGAACCATTCACTCGTTACCGCAGATCGCACGACCCACCTGAAAATCGTGGCCGTTTCGCTGGTTGCAGCGATCGCCGTGATCCTGGTCGGCGTTACCGCCCGCGTCACCGATAACGGCGCCTCCGCCAATCTCCAGGCCCATGGCCCGGTGATCAAGGCCGGCAAGCCCGCCGCCGTGACCGCCCGCGATGGAAACACCGTTCAGTAAGACCCTAAGTTTGCGAGTGACCTCCGCAAACTCTTTTGAGCGCCCTTTGGGCGCTCTTTTTTTGGCTGCCTCAGGCCTCAGGGCCTCTGCGGCGGGGTGACCTGCAACAACTTGGCGTGCATCGCCGGGCTGGTCGGCCGGCCGGTCGGCGAGCCGCCCACGGGCTCAAGCGAAATCCCGTAGGTCGCCGTGTTGATGACCCCCGGATCGTAGGAGG
>JAXDOA010000310.1:0-6035 GCA_034669125.1 Hyphomicrobiales bacterium | reverse complement strand
GGTCGGGGTTGCTGCTCAATTCCGCGATCTTCCAGCGCGATCTGCCGCTGCTGCAAGGCACGATCCTGGTGCTGGCGCTGTTTTTCGTCTTCCTCAATCTCATCGTCGACATCGTGCAGGCCTCGATCGATCCACGGATCAAGCGGAGCTAAGGCCGATGAGGATCAATCCATGAGCGCGATTACAGATGCCGCTTTGCAAGCCGCCCCCGCCGACAAGGCGCGTGGCTACTTGGCGACCGTCGGCCGCAGAATCAGGCGCGATAAGGTCAGCATGGCCTGCGCCTTCATTCTGCTTGCCATTTTCATGGCCGCCGTGCTGGCCCCATGGCTTGGGCTGGCGGACCCCTATCAGGGCTCGATGATCCGGCGGCTTCGTCATATCGGCACGCCGGGCTATCCGCTCGGCACCGACGAACTCGGCCGCGACATGGTGGCGCGGCTCATCTACGGGGGGCGGCTGTCGCTGTTCCTCGGACTGTTTCCGGTCGTGCTCGCCTTCTGCATCGGCACGACGCTGGGCGTGATGGCGGGATACCTCGGCGGCTTCGTCAATCAGGCGATCATGCGCACGGTCGACGTGTTCTACGCGTTTCCCTCCGTGCTGCTGGCGATCGCAATCTCGGGCGCGCTCGGCGCCGGCATCACCAACTCGATCGTGTCGCTGACCATCGTGTTCATTCCGCCGATCGTGCGCGTGTCGGAAAGCGTCACGACCAGCGTCCGTACGCTTGACTTTGTCGATGCGGCGCGCGCGTCGGGTGCCGGCCCGCTCACCATCATGCGCGTGCACGTGCTCGGCAACGTGCTCGGGCCAATCTTCGTGTATTCCACCAGCCTGATCAGCGTGTGCATGATTCTGGCCTCTGGCCTTTCGTTCCTCGGGCTGGGCACCAAGCCGCCCGAGCCCGAATGGGGCCTGATGCTCAACACGCTGCGCACCGCGATCTACGCCAATCCGTGGGTCGCGGCGCTGCCCGGCGCGATGATCTTCATCGTGTCGATCTGTTTCAACCTCTTGAGCGACGGCATGCGGAGCGCGATGGATGTCCGAAGCTGACCTGAGCGCGCCGGTTGCCGACGTCGGCGGCCCGCAGCAGCCGCTTCTGGAAGTGCGCTCGCTGAGCAAGCATTTTCCGGTGCGCGGCGGCTTCATCGGCAAGACCGGCGTCGTGCGGGCGGTCGACGACGTGAACTTCTCGGTCGACAAAGGCGAGGTGCTCGGCATCGTGGGCGAATCGGGTTGCGGCAAGTCGACGACCGCGCGGCTGGTCATCGGGCTGATCCAGCCCGACGCCGGGTCGATCGTGCTCGACGGCGAGAAGCTCGGCGCGGCGCTGTCGCTGCGCGACCTGCGGCGGCGCGTGCAGATGGTGTTTCAGGACAGCTACGCCTCGCTCAATCCGCGCCTCACCATTGAGGATTCGATCGCGTTCGGGCCGAAAGTGCACGGCGTGCCGGCCGACGACGCGCGCGCACGCGCGCACGATCTGCTGCGCAAGGTCGGCCTCGATCCGGCGATTTTCGCGGCGCGCTACCCGCACGAGCTGTCCGGCGGCCAGCGCCAGCGCGTCAACATCGCGCGGGCGCTCGCGCTGAGCCCACGCCTCGTGCTGCTCGACGAAGCGGTGTCCGCGCTCGACAAGTCGGTCGAGGCGCAAGTGCTCAATCTGCTGATCGACCTGAAGGACGAGCTCGGCCTCACCTACGTGTTCATCTCGCACGATCTCAACGTGGTGCGTTTCATCTCCGACCGCGTGATCGTGATGTATCTCGGCGAAGTAGTCGAGACCGGGCCGGTCGAGGCGCTTTGGTCCGACGCGCGTCACCCCTACACGCGCGCGCTGTTCGCCGCGATGCCATCGCTCGACCCGGATAACCGCACTCAGGTGGCGCCGATCACGGGCGATCCGCCAAATCCGATCGATCCGCCCTCCGGCTGCCGCTTCCACACGCGCTGCCCCTTTGCGGAAAGCGTGTGCAGCGAGAAAAGCCCGTCGCTGTTTGCGACCGGCAACGAACGCCACTTCGCCGCCTGTCACATGGTCGATCCCGCCTCCGGTCATTCGAAGGCGGGCCATTCCTCTGCCCGGGAGTTGCAACATGCCTGATAATGTTTCGCCGGAGCGCATCGCCGCGCTCGCCGCCGCCGCGCGCGTGCCGATCTCCGAGAAAGGACCCGAACGCATCGCGCGCGCCGTGACGCCGACGGTCGCGCGCTATGCGGCCGAGAACATCGCGATCCCGCTGGAGACCGAGCCGTCGAGCTTCCTCGTCGTGCAGTACAAGGATGCCGCCCGGTGAGCGACATTGCAGAAATGAACTTGAAGGACCTCGCCGCCGCTATCAAACGGCGCAAGGTGTCTTCCGTCGAGGCCACGAAGACCTACCTCGCGCGCATCGACAAATGGCAGCCGACGCTCAACGCGTTCGCGCGCGTCGAGGCCGAGGACGCGCTCAAATCCGCGAAAGCGGCGGATCGCGCGCTCGCCGCCGGCAAGGCGAAGGGCCCGCTGCACGGTGTGCCGCTCGCCCACAAGGACATGTATTACTCGAAGGGCAAGCTCGCCGAATGCGGCTCGAAGATCCGCAAGGGCTGGATCGCACCAACGACCGCGACCGCCGTGGAACGGCTCGAAGCCGCTGGCTCGTTCCGGCTCGGCGCCGTCAACATGGTGGAGTTCGCCTACGGGCCGACCGGGCACAATGTGCACACCGGCAATGTTACCAATCCATGGAGCCCGGACAGCATCACGGGCGGCTCGTCATCCGGCTCCGGCTCCGCGGTCGCCGCGCGGCTCGTCCCGGCGGCGCTCGGCTCCGACACTGGCGGCTCGATCCGCATGCCGGCGCATTTCTGTGGCGTGTCCGGCTTCAAGCCGACCAACGGCCGCGTCAGCCGCGCCAACTGCATGCCGCTCTCGTTCACGCTCGACACGGTCGGCCCGCTGGCGCAGACAGCCGAGGACTGCGCGATCATCCTGTCGATCATCGCCGGTCCCGATCCGCTCGACCCGACCACCGCGCTGGCGCCGACGTGGGACGCCAAGGCGATGAAGCGTCCCGCCAAGGGCCTCACCATCGGCATCCCGAAGAGCTTCTACGTGGACGACCTGGAGCCGGATGTCGCGAAGGCGATGGATGACGCCAAAGCCGTGTTCAGGAAACTCGGCGTCAAGATCGTCGAGGTCGACCTGCCCGACCAGGTGCTGGTGTCGGCGGCCGCCATGATCGTGCTCGCCGTCGAGGCCGCCACCTATCATGCGCCGTGGCTGCGCGCACGCCCCGACGACTACGGCAAGCAGGTGCGCAACCGGTTGCAAAACGGGCTCGCCTACAGCGCGGTCGAATATCTCGAAGCGCTGCGCTGGCGGGCGCATGCGCTGCAAGCGCACCTCGCGGCAATCGGCAAATGCGACGCCGTGCTGGCGCCGGTGTCGCGCGCGGTCGCGCCGACGATTGCCCAAACCGACGTCGGCGGCGCCGGCAACGCCGAGGCGATCATCCAGGGCGTCACGCGCTTCATGCGGCCGATCAACTATCTCGGCCTGCCCGCGCTCGTCGTGCCGTCCGGCTTTGGCCAGCGCGGTCTGCCGATCGGGCTGCAGTTGATCGGGCGCCCGTTCAACGACGAGACCGTCGCGGCGCTCGGCATCGCGTTCCAGAGCGCAACCGACCATCACACCAAGGTACCGAAACTCGCATGAGCCCCATCGTCGAGATGCAGGACGTCCGCGTGCGCTTCAAGGGCGAGCGCACGGTGCATGCGCTCAACGGCGTCGACTTCACGCTCAATCAGGGCGAAGTGCTCGGCGTCCTCGGCGAATCCGGATCGGGCAAGAGCGTGATGCTGCGTGCGCTGCTGCGCATGTTGCCGCCGCGGCGCAGCGAGATGACCGGCACGATCCGCGTCGCCGGCAAGGATGTGCTGTCGCTCAACGAAGAGGAACTCGAACAGTTGCGCGGCGGCACCGTGTCGATGATCTTCCAGGAGCCGATGCTGGCGCTCGCTCCCGTCTACACCATCGGCGACCAGATCGCCGAAACGGTCGTGCGCCACAAAGGGGTGAGTTGGGCGGACGGCCGCAAGCGCGCGCTCGAGATGCTCGAAGGCGTGCGCATCCCGTCCGCCAAACGGCGGCTGGAAAATTATCCGCATGAAATGTCCGGCGGCATGCGCCAGCGCGCCATGATCGCGCTCGCGCTCTCGTGCAAGCCCAAAGTGCTGCTCGCCGACGAGCCGACCACCGCGCTCGATGCCACCGTGCAGATCCAGATTCTGCTGCTGCTGCGCGAATTGCAGCGCGAAATGGGCATGGCGGTGATCTTCGTCACGCACGACATCGGCGTCGCGGTGGAAATCTCCGACCGCATCGCCGTGATGTATGGCGGACGCATCGTCGAGACCGGGCAATTGCGCGACGTGGTGCGCGCGCCGCAGCACCCCTACACGCGCGGGCTATTGTCTTCGACGGTGATCGGCGGCGTGCGCGGCAAGCGGCTGGAAGCGATCCCCGGCGCGCCGCCGCGGCTCGACCGGTTGCCCGAGGGCTGCGCGTTCGCGCCGCGCTGCAGCCTCGTGGAAGCGGCGTGCTCGCGCGGCGAGATCGCGGCGGTGCCGCTTGGCCTGCAGCGCAATGTGCGCTGCGTGAAGGTCAGCGCGGCGGCCTGATTGGCCGCTTTCCGCAAACCGCGCCGAGCCCACACGCCTCGGCCGCTCAGTCGGGAGCGCGCAGCCGGTAGCCGATGCCCGTCTCGGTCAGCACGTACTGAGGCCGCTCGGGGTCGGCTTCGATCTTCTGCCGGAGCTGGCGCACATACACCCGGAGATACTGCGCGTCGGTCAAATCGTCCCACAACTCTCCCAGCAGGAACTTGTGGGTCAGGACCTTGCCGGCATGCTGAACCAGCACGCGCAGGAGATCGTATTCTTTCGGCGAGAGCTTCACGTCCCTGTCGCCCACCTTGACGACCCGCCGCACGAGATCGACCGCGAGATCGCCGACGCGAAACACCGGCCGCTCGCCATGGACCTGCAACTGGTGGCGCAACGCCGCCCGCATCCGCGCCAGCAACTCGTCCATGCCGAACGGCTTGGTCACATAGTCGTCAGCCCCAAGATCGAGCGCCTGGACCTTGCCCGCCTCGTCGCCCCTGCTCGACAGCACCACGATCGGAACGCGCTCGTTGCGGGCGCGGATCACGCGCAACAACTCATGCCCCTGGATATCCGGAAGCCCAAGGTCGAGGATCACCAGATCCGGATTCTCGGCGAGGAACACCAGGGCCGCCTTGCCGTTGTGGGCTTCGAGAATCTCATAGCCTTGCGTGCTGAGCCCCATCCGCAACAGCTTGCGGATCGGCGGCTCGTCGTCGATGACCAGAACCTTGATGGGCGCGGCGGTCATGCGGCGGTGTCCAGCACCCGGGAGGCCGCCGGCACCGGCAACTTGATCGTGAACGCGGCGCCCGTTCGGTCCGTCCGGTTTCCCGCGACGATCGTGCCGTGCATCGCCTCGACAAAACCGCGTGAAATGGCGAGCCCGAGCCCGGTGCCGGCACGCACATGGTCGCCCTTCTGGGCGCGGTAGAATTTATCGAAAATCTGCTCCAGATCGTCGGTGGGAATGCCGCTGCCTTCATCGAGAACTTGCAGGCAGACCGAGCCGTTCTCGCGCCACCCGAGGATGCGGATCGTGGTCTCGGGGGGCGCATATTTCGCTGCGTTATCGAGCAGATTGAACAGCACCTGCTCAAACAAAACAGCATCCAGCTGCAACATCGGCAGACCGGCGGCGAGTTCGAGTTCGACGCCGTGGCGCGCGAGTATCTTGCCGGCGCGGCGCAACGCCGATCCGACGATCTCACCGAGATCGTGCAGCGCGGCATTCGGCACGACTGCTCCGGATTCGAGTTTGGTCATGTCGAGCAGGTTCGCAATGAACCGGTTCAGCCGCTCGGACTCGTCAACGATCGTGACCAGCAGATCGGTCTTCTCGTCGTCGCTCAGTTTTCCGCCGAGATCCCGCAGTGTTC
>JAXDOA010000309.1:0-3125 GCA_034669125.1 Hyphomicrobiales bacterium | reverse complement strand
CAAAGTAAGTCACGATACGGTATCCGCCCGACTTGCCTTTTCCGCGCCCGGCGATACGGATTTTACGTGCGCCGCCCGTGCCCGGCATGATCGCGCCCGCGGTCGGATTCTCGGCGATGAAATCGATGACCTCGAACCGCTCGTCCTCAGAAACCCCGGCCGCTGCGGCATCACTGATGAACGCGGACGTTTCGATGATCGCGTGCATTTCGTCCATATACGGCTTAGCCGTATAGACGTCAAGCCCAATGGGAGCTACTCCGCAGCCGCGAGCTGCTGCGGCTGGCCGGCCATGAGCCAGTGGTCGAGGAAATCCGACAGCCAGGCGCGGATGCCGTGGTCGTACACCGGACGGTCGGCGAAATGTTCGTGCCGCTGCTTGGCGCCGGGCAATTCCATGCGTGCGTGACCGCGCGTGGTCCAGCGGCACATCATCGCGTGCGTGACCTCGGCGTGAAACTGGATCGCGAAGCCTGAACCGGCGCGGAAGGCCTGCGTGCGGAAGATGTCGCCTTCCGCCAGCAACTCCGTGCCGCGCGGCAGATCGAAGCCCTCGCGATGCCATTGATACTGGTACGCGGGCCAGTCACAGATCGCGCGGCCCGCCGGCGTCGGCCGCACCGGATAGTAGCCGACCTCGGCCATGCCTTGCGGATGCGTGAACACGCGCTCGCCGAGCTGCTTTGCCAGCATCTGCGCGCCGAGACAGATGCCGAGATACGGCTTGTTCTCGCGCAGTGGTACGCCGATCCAGTCGATCTCGGCCTTGATGAAGTCGTCCGGATCGTTGGCGCTTTGCGGGCCGCCGAAAATCACCGCGCCGGCATGATCCGCCATCGTGGCGGGGAGAGGATCGCCGAAGCGCGGCCGGCGGATGTCGAGCTCATAGCCGCGCTGCCGGAGCGCATAACCGACGCGCCCCGGCGTCGATTGCTCCTGGTGCAGGACGATGAGGATTTTTTCAGTCATGGCCTCAAAGGGTTCAGCCTAAGCACCCTATTCAACTCCTAACGGATTAACAGGCAATTTCAATGCCATTACGGCTTCGTCTTACGCCAGCCGTCGGCCTTTCGCCCTCGCCCGCGCTGGTAGGATTCGAGCGTTCGCAGCACAAGGCCGCGCGGCAGCAGGCGCGGCAGCAGGCTCACGATCTTGTTGCCGATGCCCGGAATGACGACGCGCTTGCCCGCCATGAAGCCGTCATAGCCGGCCTGCGCGACTTGGTCGGCCGTGCGCGCAAGCAGCGGCGAGGGCGGCGCGGTATCGACGCCGGCGCGCATCTGGAATTCGGTCTTCACCGGTCCGGGGCAGAGCACGGTGACGCGCACGCCGAGGGGGCTAAGCTCGCGCGACAGCGCCTCGGTAAACGACAGCACATAGGCCTTGGAGGCGTAATAGACCGCCATCCCGGGGCCGGGCATGAAGCCCGCGACCGAGGCGACATTGAGGATGCCGCCTTTGTGCTTCACGATGCCGTCGATCCAGCGCAGCGACAGGTCGGTCAGCGCGCGTACGTTGAGATCGATCATCGCGAGCTGCTCGGCGCGGTCGACTTCGGCGGCTGGGCCGTGCAACCCGAAGCCCGCATTGTTGACGACGATCGCGGGTTCGAGGCCGCGTCCGAGCAGTTCGTGCGCGATGCGCGCCGGCGCGTCGGAGCGTTGCAGGTCTGCGGTGATGACATGCGGCTTGTACTTGGCCGACACCGCCAGTTCGTTCGCGAGCAGGACCATTTCCTTTTCGCGCCGCGCCACCAGCGCCACTTCGTGGCCGTTGCGCGCGAACACGCGCGCGAGCGCAGCCCCGATTCCAACGGACGCGCCGGTGATCACCGTCACGGGCTTGAAGATAGACGTCGCCATCTGCCCCCGCTTTGCGTCAACTCTCTCGTCAATTCTCTTGGGCGCCGCTGCTGTCCGCCGTTTCGCCGGCAACGCGGCGGCGGAGCGCAATGCGGTCGCGCGAGGAAACCCCCAGCAGATCGGCCACGCGCCACATCAGGTTATCCTCGAATTCATTGACGCGCCCGTCCGCGAAGATCATTTCCCACATCATCTCGACGATACCGAGGCGGCCCGCCTCGTCGAGCGTGCGGTTGATCAGGCTGGTGAACCGATAGAGGTCGACCGCCTCATTCTCGGCCAACGTGCTGACGTCGATCAGTTCCTCGGTCGCGGCATCATCCAGCGCGAACCGCGACTTGACCAGCGCGTGCAGCTTCTCGCGCTCGCTTGCCGTCATGTTGCCGTCGATGGTCGAGGCATGGATCAGCAGCGCGGCGGCCGCGAGGCGATAGTCATTTTGCTCGAAACGGTGCGGGTGTTTTTCGCCTCCGGTCAGCTCGGAAAGGAAATTCTTCAACGAATCCAGCATGATGGATATTGTCCGGGGCCCCAGTTCCGCCTTGCATGAGGATGGCGAAAAAGTCCAGCACGGACCGCAGGGTTTGCGGCGCGTGCGGGTTAAATAGGGATGGCCGGCACGAATCGCGACGTTTCCCACAACCGTTACTGCCCTGATCGCCGTTCCGGCGCGACAAGGCGGCATGCGGCGGGCAGTATTGCGCCTCCATGGACGGGCCGTCCGATCATGACCTTATGGCACGCACCGCGCAGGGGGACGGGCGGGCGTTCCGGACGCTGGCCGAGCGGCATGCGGGACGTGCGCTCCGGCTCGCGCGGCGCATTCTCGGCAACGAGGCGCTCGCCGAGGACATCGTGCAGGATGCCTTGCTGCGGGTCTGGACCAATGCACCGCGCTGGCGCCCCGAGGCGGCGTTCCGCACTTGGCTCTATCGCGTCGTGGTCAATCTCTGCCTCAATGCGAAGCGGCGCGCGGGCGATCTGCCGCTCGATGCCGCCGGCCATGTGGCCGATCCTGCCGCTGCCGCCGATGCCGACCTCGAAACGCGCGAGCGCGACCGGCGAATCGCTGCCGCGATCGGCGCATTGCCGGAGCGCCAGCGCGCCGCAATCGCGCTCAGCTATCAGGAAGGACTCAGCAATGCCGAGATTGCGGCCGTGCTCGACACGTCGGTTTCCAGCGTCGAGACGCTCCTGGTACGGGCGAGGCGCACGCTGCGCGCCAGGCTCGGCGATATCTAGGAGAGACGCATGAAGGACGAT
>JAXDOA010000308.1:0-4797 GCA_034669125.1 Hyphomicrobiales bacterium | reverse complement strand
TCGGTATCGTGGCCGGTCAGCATGATGATCGGCGCCTTGAAGCCGTTCTTGCGCAGGATGCGCACCGCCTCGCGCCCGTCCACGTCGGGCAGACCGACGTCCATGATCACCAGATCGATGTGGCCGTTGCGCGCCGCCTGTACGCCCTTGGTGCCGCTGTCGACCGACGTCGCCTCGAATTCCTCGTGCAGCGCGAGCTGCTCGACCAAGGCCTCGCGCAGTTCGGTGTCATCGTCGACGATGAGGATCTTGCGGGCGTTGGACATGCCTGCCTCCCGGGGCCAGTTCCCCAGTTGCGCGAAGTAGAACATTCGGGGGAGAAAGCGCAAGCGCCTACAGCTGTTGATTCCATTCGCAAATGGCATCGTGATGGCGCCTGAAGGGCTCCCCGGGATGCGCCGTTCGACCTTGAAAACGCTCCATGTGCGGGCCGCTCCGGGCTCGCGCACGCGCGGGTGGCTGACCGCCGGCCCGCTCGCGTGGCCGGTGGCGCTGGGCCGGGGCGGCATTCTGGCGAACAAGCGCGAGGGCGACGGCGCAACCCCGCGCGGAACGTTCCGGGCCCTGCGTCTATGGTGGCGCGCCGACCGGAACGCACGGCCAGCGACCGGGCTGCCGGTCCGGCGGATCGGCGCCAATGACGCCTGGTGCGAGGACCCGGCCGACCGCCGCTACAACCGGCCGATCCGGATGGCGGCTGGGGAGCCCGGAGACCGGCTGCGGCGGGAGGATCATCTCTATGATTTCATTATCGAAATCGATCACAACGCGTGCCCGCGGGTGGCCCGCCGGGGCAGCGCGGTGTTCGTCCATGTGGCAAAGCCCGGTCTGGCGCCGACCGCCGGCTGCGTGGCGATGCCCAAGGCCCGGTTGCGCCAGCTGCTGAAAAAAATCGGCAGCGGGACGCGGATTGTCATTCGTTAGGCTCGAATTCTCTCGCTTTTTCAAAGCGATATGAAAAAGTTGGCCCGCAGCGAGAATTTTTGCGTTTCGGCGGAACGACCCGCGTACTTGCGCGTTTGAACTTCAAGTTTTGTGCGCAGCCGAGGAGGCCGGGCACAAAAGGCCCCGACGCTCTCAGCCCCCCAGCCCCGCGTCGGGGCTTTTCTTTTGTCCGGCCGCCCCGTGCCCGGCCCGGCCGCCGAAAATCGCCGTCCCGACCCGCACATGGGTCGCGCCGAACGCAACTGCGGTCGCAAAATCCGCGCTCATCCCCATCGAGAGCAGCTTCAGCCCATTGCGCGCCGCGATCTTGGCGGTAAGCGCGAAATGCGGCGCCGGCGCTTCCTCCAGCGGCGGAATGCACATCAAGCCGGCGATCTCCAGGCCGTAGGTCTCGCGGCACATTGTGATGAAGGTATCCGCGTCCTCCGGCAGCACGCCCGCCTTCTGCGGTTCCGCGCCGGTATTGATCTGCACGAACAGCCGGGGGCGGCGACCGAGCCGGGCGATCTCCTTCGCCAACGCCTCGGCGGTGCTCGCGCGGTCGACCGAGTGGATCGCGTCGAACAGGGCCACCGCTTCCCTCGCCTTGTTGGATTGCAGCGGGCCGATCAGGTGCAGCTCCAGCCCCGGATGCGCCTCGCGCAGCGCCGGCCATTTCGCCTTCGCCTCCTGCACGCGGTTCTCGCCGAAGACGCGCTGGCCCGCCGCGATCACCGGCTCGATTGCATCCGCGGGAAAAGTCTTCGACACCGCGATCAGCGTCACTGAGGCTGGATCGCGCCGCGCTTCGTCGCATGCGGCCGCGATCTCGCTCCGGACGCGGGCGAGCGATTCGGCAGGATTGGTAAGTTCAGACGCGATCGTATTCATCACACAAGATCATATCACCCTTTCGCCGCCGTGCGTTCCCTCCGCGCCGTTCGGGTGCTACCACACTCCACAACTTGAGCCGGGAAATACCGTGACTGTTGCACATTCAGGCCGCGCCGACATGAGCGGGGTCGATTCCACTTATGCGTGGATCCGCCTGTTTGTCGCGCTGGTGCTCGGCACCATCGGCAGCGTCGGCATGTGGTCGTACGTGGTCGCGCTGCCGCCGGTGCAGGCGGACTTCGGCATCCTGCGCAATCTCGCATCGCTTCCCTACACGATGGCGATGATCGGTTTCGCATTCGGCGGCGTCGCGATGGGACGGCTCGCCGACCGCTACGGCATTGTGGTTCCGGCGATTGCCGGAACGCTGCTGACGGCGGTCGGATTCCTCGGCGCCGGCTATGCGCCGAACATCTGGGTTCTCTCCGCGGCGCATGTGGTCATTGGCGTCGGCTGTTCGGGCACCTTCGGGCCGATCGTCTCGGACATGTCGCACTGGTTTCGCAAGCGGCGTGGCATCGCGATCGGGATTGCGTCATGCGGCAACTATGCGGCCGGCGCCATCTGGCCGCCGATCGTGCAGCATTTCATCATCGCCGATGGATGGCGCGCGGCACACATCGGCATCGCGGTGTTCTGCCTCGTCACAATGATCCCGCTCGCGCTGATGTTGCGGCGCCCCTCGCCGGTCGAGCATGTGGATGTCAGCGGCGCCGGCAGTGCGCGCGGCACGCTCGGTCTCAAGCCCAATACCTTGCAGGCGCTACTCGCGGTGGCAGGCATCAGTTGCTGCGTCGCGATGGCGATGCCGCAGGTGCATATCGTCGCCTACTGCTCGGATCTCGGTTATGGCGTCGCGCGCGGCGCCGAGATGCTGTCTCTGATGCTCGCGCTTGGGCTGATCGCGCGCGTCGTGTCGGGCAGCATCGCCGACAGGATCGGCGGGCTCGCCGCGCTGCTGATCGGCTCGGGCTTGCAGGCCTTCGCGCTGCTGCTCTATCTCGGCTTCAACGGCCTGACATCGCTCTATGTCGTCTCGGCGCTGTTCGGCCTGTTCCAGGGTGGCATCATTCCGATGTACGCCGTCATTGTGCGCGAGTATTTCCCTCCGAAGGATGCGGGTGTGCGCACCGGCGTCGCGCTGATGTTCGCGCTGTTCGGCATGGCGCTCGGCGGCTGGATGTCGGGCGCGATCTTCGACCTCACCGGCTCGTACCGCGCGGCCTTCGCCAACGGCTTCCTGTGGAACCTGCTCAACATCGCGATCATCGGCTGGCTGTTGATCCGCAGCCGAACGTGGATGAGCGGACGGCTGGCGACGGCGTAAGGCGACGCTCGTGCAACACGCTCTGTTCACCTCCCCTGGAGGGTGGCCCGGAGTGTGTGACGGCTCAGCTCCCCTTAAGCCCATGCGACTCCGGCATGAACAGATCGCGCCAATCGCCCGGCACCTTCTTCACCGTGCCGACCTTGTTCATGAACTCCACATAGCGCATCGCGTTGAGCGGGGTCGTGGCCCAGACGTTGTCGGGATCGAAGATCATCTTCGCCATCTCGTCGGCGTTTGAGCGCTTTTCGTTCGTCATGCGGATGTACACCTCGGCGCTCTGCCGCGGCTCTCGTCTGATGAACTCGGAGACCTCCTCGAATGCCGCATACACCGCGCCCGTTACCTTCGGATTCGCGTCACGGAATTTCTTCGCCATGAACACGACGCCGTTGGTCGTCGGCCCGCCGAGCGTGTCGTAGGATTTCAGCACGACATGCGTGCCCGGCGCCGCGACCTCGTAGTTCTGGAACGGAGAGACGCCGTAGTGCGCGGTCAGCTCGCTTGACTTTGAGATGATGGCGATCGCGGCATCCGGGTGCGGCAGCGTAATGGTGAACGGATCGAGCTGCGCGTAGTTCGCCTGTCCCCATTCCTTCGCGGCCGCCATTTGCAGGCAGATCGCCTGGTTGGAGTTCTTGATGCCCGGCACCGCGATCTTGTCGCCTTCCTTGAAATCCTTGATCGACTTGATATGCGGCCTGCTGGTGACGAGCAGGAACGGCATCGCCTGCGCGGCGCAAAGTCCGCGCACTTCGTTCGGCGTGCCGACGGTCTTGTCCCACAGGGTCGCCAAGCCCGGCACGCCCGCGATGCCGAAATGCATCTGCCCGGCAATGAGCGCATCGATCAGCGACTGCGTGCCGCCGAGCGTGCGGTAGTCGGTCTTGAGATTGGCGATGCCGAGTTTGCCGGCGTGCTTCTCGACCAGGCGGAATTCCTCCATCAGCATCATCGGCAGGTAGGGCAGCCCATGCTGCTTGATCAGCGTGATGCTCGAGACCTCCTGGGCGAACGCCGAGCGCGCGAGCGCCGGCATGGCGAGGAGACCGAGGCAGAACTCGCGGCGGCGCATGTGTTTCTCCCTGGTTGGCGCATTGTAGCCCGGGTTGAGCAAAGCGAAACCCGGGTGAGGACTTTCCGCATGGGTCCCGGATTTCGCTTGCGCTCAATCCGGGCTACAAGAACCGAATGAATTACACCACCGACTTCAAATCCGTGCGCGGCGCCGTGAGCGCGGCCGAATGGCAGGCGCGCGTCGATCTCGCGGCGTGCTACCGCCTGGTGGACTGCTACGGGATGACCGACCTGATCTACAACCACATCACGGCGCGCGTGCCCGGCACCGATCACCTGCTGATCAATCTCTACGGGCTCCTGTACCGGGAGATCACCGCGTCGAGCCTGGTGAAGATCGACGTCGAGGGCAACATCGTCGCCAAGCCCGACACCGACTACGCGATCAACAAGTCCGGCTACGTGATCCACGGCGCGATCCACAAGGCGCGCCCCGATGTCTCCTGCATCATTCACACCCACACCCGCGCCGGCATGGCGGTTGCGGCGATGCAATGCGGACTTCTGCCGATGTCGCAGACCTCGATCCGCTTCGTCGGCCACATCGGCTATCACGACTATGAAGGGCCGGCGAT
>JAXDOA010000307.1:0-7826 GCA_034669125.1 Hyphomicrobiales bacterium | reverse complement strand
CAGGGCGGCATCGAATCCTTCGGCCGGCGTGACACGGCCGCGGCCGACGCCGAGATGCTCTCGCTCGGCCTTGAGGCGACGACGCACTACGGCATCGACGCCCCGGAAATCCGCATCGGCGACGTCGGCCTGTTCTCGGCGCTGATCGCCGCGCTCGATCTTGCGCCCGCGTGGAAGCGCCGGCTGGTGAAGGACTTCAACCGGGCGGGGAGCCTCGCGTCCGACCTCGACCGGCTGGTGAATGCCGCCGCGAGCGAGCGCCCGGAGTATCAGGGCGTGCTCGCCGCGATGGCCGGCTCCGATCCGAAGGCCGCGCACGCGCTTGTCACCGATCTTTTGTCGATCGCCGGCATCACGGCCGTCGGCGGGCGCTCGGTCGGCGAGATCGCCGACCGCTTTCTCGAACAGGCGGCGCTCGGCGCAAGCTCCGGCCTGCCGCGCGCCACGCGCGCGCTGATCGAGCAGTTTCTCGCCATCTCGGGCGATCCGGACGAGGCCGCCGATGCGCTGCGCACGCTTGCAGCCGAGGCGCAGCTCGATCTTTCCGCCGCGCTCGACCTGTTCGAGAGCCGGACCGGCTTTCTGGCCGCGCAGGGCGTCGAGGTGTCGCGCATCAAGTTTTCCACCGCCTTCGGGCGCGGGCTCGATTACTACACCGGCTTCGTGTTCGAGTTGCACGATCGGGAGATGCGCGTCGACCGCCAGCTTGTCGCCGGCGGACGTTATGACGAATTGCTGACGCGCCTTGGTGCCGCGGCGCCGATTCCGGCGGTCGGGTTCGCGGTGTGGATCGAGCGGCTGAACGACATCGGGGCCGCGTCATGAGCGCGCCGTTCGTGCTCGCGGTGCCCTCGAAAGGCCGGCTGCAGGAGAATGCCGAAGCATTCTTCGCGCGCGCCGGCCTGCAACTGGTCAAGCCGCGCGGTGCGCGCGAGTATCGCGGCGCGATCGCCAACATCCCCGGCGTCGAAGTCGCGTATCTCTCGGCCTCCGACATCACCTCGCAGCTCGGCCTCGGCGCGGTGCATTTCGGCGTCACCGGCGAGGACCAGATCCGCGAGATGTATTCCGATGCCGAGGCGCGCGTCGTGCTGATCGACAGACTCGGGTTCGGCGAAGCGAACGTCGTGGTCGCGGTGCCGCAGGCCTGGATCGACGTGCGTTCGATGGCCGACCTCGACGATGTGGCGACCGCGTTCCGCGCGACGCATGACCGCAAGATGCGCGTCGCCACGAAATACGTGAACCTGACGCGGCAGTTCTTTTCGCGCCACGGCATCATCGACTACCGCATCGTCGAGAGCCTCGGCGCGACCGAAGGTGCGCCGGCTGCCGGCACCGCCGAGCTTATCGTCGACATCACCACTACCGGCGCGACTCTCGCGGCGAACGGCCTGAAAGTGCTCGACGACGGCATCATGCTGCGTTCGGAGGCGAATCTGATTGCGGCGCGCGCCGCCGAATGGGGCGCCGAGGAGCGCGAGACGGCGCGGCTCATTCTCGACCGCATCGCCGCGCAGGGCCGCGCGCGTTCGTTCCGCGAAGTGCGCACGCGCTCGCCCGGCATGAACGACAAGGTTCTCGCCGAGGCGAAACAGCGCTTCGGCGTCGCGACACCGTTCGGCGGGCCGACCTCGTCGGGCATGATCACCTTGCATTGTCCGCCGGGCCACGTGCATGCGCTTGCGAGCTTCCTGCGCGAGCAGGGCGCCGAGAGCGTCACGGTCGCCGACATCGATTACGTATTCACGCGCGACAATCCGCTTTATGCGAAGCTGGAGGCGGGGCTGGCGGGCTAGACGTTCGGCGTCTGCACGTTGCCCTTCGGCCGAAACACCACGAAATGCGTGATGGTGAAGTTCACCGCAAAGCTCACCAGGATCGCGATTGCCTTGGCGCCCCACACCGGCATGAACTTCGCCGCGACGACGACCGTCACGGTGGAAGCCGTGACTGCGACGAGCCCGGAGCCGACAAAGCCCGCATAGTGCTTCAGCCGCAGCTTGCCGTCGGTCTCTGCCGAAAAGGTCGTCAGCGAATTCATCACATAGGAACCGGTGTTCGCGACGAACCACGCGAGCACGTTCGCGACGACCAGCGACGGCGTGACGTATGCGAGCAGCAGGAAGAAGATCGCGGCATCGACGGCCGTGTTGACGAGGCCGACCAGCGCGAACGAGACCGCCTTCAGCGCGACGGCTCGCTCGCGCCACGCCGCGGTCACGCGGGCGAGCAGGCTTTCAAGCGGCAGCGGCAGGCTCATGCGGCCCGCTTAGCACGCCGGCGCCGCGCGCGACACCAATTCAATTCGCCAGTCCAATAGGCTATAAGCTTGGCCATGAAAGCCGGACTTTCCATCGTGGTTCCGCTCTACAACGAGGCCAAGGGCCTCGCGCGCCTGCATGCGCAACTGTCCGATGTCGCGCGCAAGCTCTCCGAGAAGCGCGATCTCGGCGTCGAGGTCGTCTACGTGGATGACGGCAGCAGCGACGATACGCTCAAGGTCGCGCGAGCGCTGCCGGCGGCGCTCGATGTGCAGGTGCTGGCGCTGTCGCGCAATTTCGGCAAGGAGGCAGCACTCGCAGCCGGGCTCGACCACGCCAGCCGCGGCGCGGTGCTGTTCATGGATGGCGACGGACAGCATCCGCCAGCGCTGATCGAGACGCTGGTCAGCCATTGGCAGGAGGGTGGCTACGACGTCGTCTACACGGCGAAAGCTACCCGCGAGAGCGAGTCCGCGCTGCGGCGCCTCGGCAGCAAGACATTCTACGCCCTGCTCAATTGGGGGGCGCGCCACAAAATCCCCGAGGATGCGGGAGACTTCCGTCTCCTATCGCCGCGCGCCGCGCTTGCGCTGCGCCAGATGCCGGAGCGCAACCGTTTCTTCAAGGGGCTCGCGAGCTGGATCGGCTTCAAGCAGATCCGCGTCGACTATG
The DNA here is from genome assembly GCA_034669125.1 of Hyphomicrobiales bacterium. GTDB lineage: Bacteria > Pseudomonadota > Alphaproteobacteria > Rhizobiales > Xanthobacteraceae > PALSA-894. Next base: position 4,890 of record JAXDOA010000307.1, on the reverse strand, counting down.
AGCCGGATGAGCGCCTGCACGGCGCGACGACATTTGGCTGGGCTTCGCTGCTCGGCCTCTCGATCGAGGGCCTGACGTCGTTCTCGGTGGCGCCGCTGCGGCTGGCGAGCCTCTTGGGCCTGCTGCTCGCCTTCACGGCGCTGATCTTCGGCGCCTCGATGCTGTTCGAGGTGCTGGTCTACGGTGTCGCGGTGCCGGGCTATCCGTCGGTGGTGGTCGGATTGATGGTGCTCGGCGGCGTGCAGCTCGTGATGATCGGCGTGCTGGGCGAATACATCGGGAAGATTCTGTCCGAGCAAAAGGCGCGGCCGATCTATTTCGTCGCCGAGCACAGCGTGAAGGCTGCGGAGGACGAGGCCGGCTCGACGCGCACGGCGGCGGAATAATGCGGCGCATCTGGCTGTGCGCCGACGACTACGGCATCTCAGGAGGCGTCAACACGGCGATCCGCGATCTCGTTGCGCGCGGGCGGCTCAATGCCACGTCCGTCATGGTGGTTGCGCCGAGTTTCTCGCGTGCCGAAGCAGACTCCCTCGCCACGCTCAACGCCGATACCCAGCGCGTCGCGATCGGACTGCATCTCACGCTGACCGGTCCGCTCAAGCCGCTGACGCAGTATGCGCCTGTCGCCGATGGCGCCTTTCTTCCGCTTGCGACGACCTTGCGGCTCGCGATGCAGCAGCGGCTCGACATGGCGGCGCTGACGGCGGAATTCCGCGCGCAGTTCGAGGCGTTCGCGGTGGCGTTCGGCCGCCCGCCGGATTTTATCGACGGCCATCAGCACGTGCAGCTGTTTCCGCAGGTGCGCCAGGCGGCGCTCGAGACGACAGGCTGGATGGCGCCGCAGGCGTGGATGCGCCAGTGCGGCAGCGTGGTGCCGTTGCATCGCCGCCTCGCCGACCCGAAGGGCTTGCTGGTCGATTGGCTCAGCCGCGAATTCCGCGCGCGCGCCGCAAAGCTCGGCATTGCCACCAATCCGGCCTTCGCCGGCACCTATACGTTCCGTCCCAACGCGGATTTTGCCGTGCTTTTTCCCGGCTTCCTCGAAGGGCTTCCCGCCGGCGCGCTCGTGATGTGCCATCCGGGCCATGTCGATGCCGAGCTTGAGCGGCTCGACCCCCTGACCGCGCTGCGCGAGCGCGAATATGCCTATTTTTGCAGTGATGCGTTTCCGCAAGCCCTCAAGGCGCACGATCTGACGCTGAACTAAAACATTTCGCCTGCGACAACATTTCATTGTTGTGCCATTCCGGCAGCGTACAGGACGCCCCATATCACCCCCGCCCCCCAAAACGGGGTTTGAGGAGGACGACATGACACCGCAGGAACGACAGCTGATGGCCCAGTTGTTCGATCGCCTTGCCACGCTTGAGAGTGCGCCGCGCGATCCCGACGCCGAGGCGATGATCCGCGAGGGGTTCCGGCGGGCGCCGAACGCCGCCTATGCGCTGGTACAGACCGTGCTGCTGCAGGACGAGGCGCTGAAAGCCGCGAACGCCCACATCCAGCAATACGAACAGTCGACGGGAACGCCGCAGCAGGCGAACGAGCCGCCGCGCAACTTCCTTGACTCGATGCGCGACAACCTGTTCGGCCGCGAGGAGCCGCGCGGCTCTGTGCCGCGTGTGCCGCAGTCGGGCGCCCCAGCACCGGATCCGTGGGGGCGAGGTCAGGGCGGCTATCAGCAAGGCTCGTATCAGCAAAGTGGCTATCAGCAGGGCGCACCGACGCAGGCGCCACCTCCGCCATCAGGCGGCGGCGGCTCGTTCCTCGGCACGGCTGCTGCCGCTGCTGCTGGCATGATCGGCGGATCGCTCCTGATGGGCGGCATCCGGTCCGCGCTCGGGGGCCATTCGAGCGGCAGTCCTGCGTCTGGCGCGTTCGATTCCCTGACCGGCCGCGGGGAGGGCGCGCCCGGCGGCAATGCGGCGGGCAGCGATCTCGCGCGTGATGCCGGGCTCGGCGATATCGGCGGTCGTTCCGGCTCTGGCGGCGGCGCGCAGCGCGCCGGGCTGTTCGACAGCAAGCAGGACGACAGCGAAGGCGATTCCGACGTCGACGACAGCGCCGATGACGGCGACAGCTTCGACAGCGGCGACACCGATACGGCATAGCCACTCATCGTCGACGAAAACAAAAGGCCGCCGTCACCACGGCGGCCTTCGTGCATTCAGTGCACTGGCGTCAGATCACCACGACCTTGGTGCCGACCTTCACGCGGCTGTAGAGATCGATCACGTCCTCGTTGCGCATGCGGATGCAGCCGGACGAGACCGCGGTGCCGATGGTCCACGGCTCGTTCGAGCCGTGAATGCGGTAGAGCGAGGAGCCGAGATACATCGCGCGTGCGCCGAGCGGATTGTCGGGACCGCCCGCCATGTGGCGCGGCAGATCGGGGCGGCGCTGCAGCATCTCCGCCGGCGGCACCCAGTCCGGCCACTCGGCCTTGCGCGTGACGCTCTTCACACCGGCCCAGGTGAAGCCGGGGCGGCCGACGCCGATGCCGTAGCGCTTCGCCTTGCCGCCTTCCTCCACCAGATAGAGGAACTTGTTCGGCGTATCGACGACGACCGTGCCGGGCGCGTGGCTGCCGTCGTAGTTCACCGTCTGCGGCAGGTAGCGCGGATCCATCGCCGGACGAGCGGGCTCGGCGCCTTGATAGCCGTAGATCGAGCCGCGCGAGGCGAGCACGGGCTCCGGCTCGTAACCGCGGTTCGCGTTGGGATCGCGCACATAGGGATCGGCCACGGCGCGCCGCGCGCGCGGCACCTCGCCGGTCGAGTTGAACAGGAACTCGATGAAGCCGCCGCCCATCTGCCCGCGCGGCGCTGCTGCGTAGCGTTGCGGCGCAGGTTCGACCTGCTGGACATAGACGCGCGGAGCGGAAAGTTGAGGAGCGGGGGCAAACGGATTCGCTGCGGCGGGCACCGCGGCGAACATGCTGATGACAGCGAGCGGGAAGGGATGGCGGGACATTGACGTACTCTCGAACATGATCGTCACAACGCGATGCCGACGGCTTCAGCTTCGCACGCGGACGATGACACGCCAGAAAATCGACCGTTTGGTAAATGAAACGGCGCGCGCGCGTTAATCACGTCGATTCAGATTCTGTTCGTCACGTTACGGTTTATTTTGCGCAAACCAGCATAGTTAACGCCGCGTGATGCGAAGCAATTTGCTTCGAATTGAAGCAAGTGAACGCGATGTTAAATCGATGCGTGCACGTTCGCCGCGGGACTGAACGGGGGCGGACATGCAGGCGCGGCGCAAGCTCTTTCGCGTCGAGACGATCGACCGGGTGCCCGGGCGCGGGAACGGACAGGGTGACGCGCACGCCCATCATCCCGCGCATCACGATCATCACGATGAGATCATGACGGAGCTACGCGCGCTGCGCGCGTTGGTGAAGCCCGCCGAGCAGGTCAGCCTGCAGATGATCGACGGCTACAAGGCGCAGATCGCCGAGGCGCAGAAGCTCAAGACCGAGCTCGACCTGATCTACGATGCCATCAGCAAGACCAAGCAGGAACTCGCGACGGTGCATCTCACCGGTTTCGAAGGGCCCGAGATGGCGCGTGTCACCAACGAGCTCGACGCGATCGTCGGCGGCACCGAGCATGCGACCGAACAGATCCTCTCGAACGCCGAAGAGATCGACCAGATGGCCTCGACGCTGGCCGCGCGCCTCAAGGACGAGCAGAGCCGCGCGCTGGTGGCGGACGCGCAGGAGCGCGTGATCAAGATCTTCGAAGCCTGCAATTTCCAGGACCTGACCGGGCAGCGCATCACCAAGGTGGTCGGGACGCTCAAGTTCATCGAGACGCACATCGTGCGCATGATGGAAATCTGGGGCGGGCTCGAGGCCTTCAAGGGCATCGCGCCGGAACCGATCGCCGCGCCCGAGGGCGACGCCAGGCTGCTCAACGGCCCGAAGGTTGCGGGCGAATCCGGCCACGCATCGCAGGACGACATCGACGCGCTGTTTGCTTAACCCTTCACGAACGCCATCAGCCGCGGATCGAATGCTGCACGCAGCGCGGACACGATGACAATCCGGGAAGCATGCGCGTGCCCGGGATTGAGCAGGTAATTGTTCGTTTCCGGAAGGATTGCCGAGGGAACACGGAGGACCGAGGTCAATCCCTCGTTCAGCCAGACATCTCCAATTTTTTGGGTGAGCGAAACGCGCTCTCTCCAGTCGGCGGGGAGCTCGCGCCGATCAGGCTGATCGACCGCGAGATCGTCGGGTACGTCGATCTTGAGTAGCTGGAAACCATCCGGCAGGTTTTCGGCTTTTACTTCGAGGTGAACGATCACTTCAAGAAGCGCGGACGCAGGATGATCGGCCAAATAGACGATTCTCTTTCCACGACTATGCCAACGGGCGGACGCGAAAAGTCCGCCATCGCCCGAAAGGCTCGCGTGATCGGAGATCCGCCAGAGCCGCATCGATCAAGCGAACATGCCATACTCGATGCGATAAAGCATTTCCTCGACGACGCGGGCGCCGGCCTCGCTCGCCAAATAGGCGAGCGGCGTTTCGCCCTGCAGGGCGCGCTTCGGCTCGCGCAGCCAGCGATGCGCTTTCTCCGGCGCGCCGAACACGCGTTCGGCCTGCACGGCGATGCGCGCGAGGCGCAACGCCTTGTCGGTCTCCTCGACGGTGAGCGGCTCGTCGGCTGCCCTGCGCCGCGCGAGTGTCCGCTTCGGGACCACCAGCGCGAAGATTTCCTCCTCGCTGTAGCCGTGCCGCGCAAGCTCGGTCAGCGCCGCCGGCTTAACTCGGGCGGATGCCGCGTCGAAGGCGGCTGCGGACTCGGAAAAGCTTGTGAGATCGATGGGTTTTCTGCTCATGGTGCCACTTGCCCATATTTATTGACAAAGTGG
>JAXDOA010000306.1:0-6224 GCA_034669125.1 Hyphomicrobiales bacterium | reverse complement strand
GCGCGCGCGCGTCTGCCTGGAGCGGACCGTCGAGGCCAATCCCGGTTTCGCGCTCGGCCATGCGGCGCTTGCGCAGATCACGCTGGAGGAACACCGCAATGGCGTGAACCTGCGCGCCGGGGATGTGCCCGCGCTGCAGCGTGCGCTCACCGCCGCGCGCCGCGCGGTCGAACTCAAGCCGGGGAGCGCGCGCGCCCATCAGGCGCTGGCGGAGGTGCAATTCGCGCGCAGCGACTATCCGCTGGCGATCGAGGCCGGCGAGCGCGCCGTGACGCTCAACCCGTATGACCCGAATATTCTGGCCAGCTACGGCGGCATCCTGGTGTCGCTCGGCGAGCGGGAGCGCGGCGCGCGCCTGATCAAGGATGCCGCAACCGCGCATGCGGAGCGGCCGGTCTGGCACGATTTCCTGCTGTTCCTTACGGCCTACCTCGCCGACGATCCGGCGGGCGCGATGCGCTATGCGGCCCTGATTGCGCCGGACGGGTATCCGCTCGGGCTGGTGGCGCGCGCGCTGGTTGCCGCGCAACACGGCGAGCCGGAGACGGCGCGGCGCGCGCTCGACCGTCTCGCCGCGATGCGCCCGGCCTGGCGCAACGACTGGCGCGGCGAACTCGCGAAATTCTTCCCCGCCGTGGCGATCGTCGACCGCATCGAACGCGATATCGCCCAGATCGGCGCGATACCGGGCGGGTGAGGGCGGGCTTTAAGCCGCCGCGACCCGGTCGAGGAATTGGTCGACCGCCTGCTGCAAGGTGCCGGCCTGCGCGGTCAGCGCGCTCGACGCTTCCAGCACGTGGGTCGCCGAGCGGTTGGTTTCCTCGATCGCCTCGGTCACGGTCGCCATGTTGCCGGCAAGCTCACGGGCGCCGGTCGCCGCCCCATGCACGTTGCGGCCGATCTCCTGCGTCGAGGCGCTCTGCTCCTCGACCGATGCCGCGATGGTCGAGGTGAAGCGGCTGATATCGCCCATCACGCCCGAGATCTGGCGGATCGCCTCGACGGCCTGCGCGGTCGAGCCCTGGATCGCGCCGATTTGCGTTGCGATCTCTTCCGTCGCCTTGGCGGTCTGGCTGGCCAGCGTCTTGACCTCCGAGGCGACCACCGCGAAGCCGCGGCCGGCCTCGCCCGCGCGCGCCGCTTCGATGGTGGCATTGAGCGCCAGCAGGTTGGTCTGCTCCGCGATGGCGCGGATCAGTTTCACCACATCGCCGATGCGGGCCGCCCCGGTCGACAATTGCCCGACCAGCTGGTCGGCGTTCTGCGCGATTTCGCTCGCGCGCTCGACCACGCCGTTCGCCTGAGCGGCCTGATCGCTGATCTCCAGGATCGAGGCGCCGAGCTCTTCGGTCGCGCCCGCGACGCTGCGCACGTTCGATGAGGTCTGCTCGGAGGACGCGGAGGCCGCGCGCGCCTGGTTGTCGGCTTCGGCCGCGATGCTCGAGAGCGTGCGCGCGGTCGTCTCCATGCGCGAGACGTTGTCGGTCACCGCCGCAATCACGTTCGTCACGGTGGCGCGGAAATCGCCGATCATCTGCTCGATGCCGGCCGCGCGATCGCGCTGCGCGGCCTGTTCGGCTTCCTGACGCTCGGCCATCTGCCGCCGGTCGATCTCGCCGGCGCGGAACACTTCGAGCGAACGCGCCATCTCGCCGATCTCGTCGCGATCGGCGGCGGCCGGAACCGCGAGGTCGGTCTCGCCGGAAGACAGCCGGCGCATCGCGTCGCCGACCGAGGTCAAGCGTCGTACCAGCCGGCGCTGCACGTAGAACACGCCGATCGCACCCGCGACCAGCACGCTCACGGCGGCGACGATCAGGAGCAGCATGCGGTTGCGGCCGAGATCCTCGACCAGCTTCACCGAGCCGCTCTGCATGGATTTTTCGGCATCGCCCACCAGCACCGCGACTGCGCGGTCGAGCGAGCGCTGAATGGTGACGTTCTCCTCGATGGTCCGGTCGGCGCGTCCGATTGCGGCGAGCTCACGGCTGCGCAGCGCGAACAGGCTGTTGTCCCCCTGGCCGTAGATCGTCAGTTCGTCGATGGCGCCGCGGATTTCCCCGTTGCTGAGGCTCTTGGCGGCTTTGGTGAGCAGATCGGTTGCCGCCTTGAAACGGTCCTGCAGCGGCACCAGCGCGGCGGTGTCGTTGGCGACGACGGCTTCGCTGAGCAGGCTGGTGACGAGGTGGGTTTGCGCCGCGACCTCGAGCGCGCTGCGCAGCCCGGTGATCTGCAGCGCCACCAGGTCCTTGACCATCTTGCTGGTGCGTTTCACGGCCTCTTCGCTCTGCATCACCACGTCGAAATTCAGGTCGTCGATCAGGGTGATCAGCAGATTGGTGAGCTGCTCGTGCGCGCGGAACACGTTGTTCAGCCGATCCTTGTCGTCGGTGCCGGCTTGCAGTTTGAAGTCGGCGAGCTTGGCCAGGCCGCGCACTTTTTCCTTCAGCGGCTCGAACTTGTTCCCTGCGGGAAGCTTGGCGAGCTGCTTTTCGGCGCGCCGCGCGGAGGCCGTGAAACGGTCTTCCAGCATCGCGAGGATGCCCGGCGACGACGTGAGCGCGCCGGCGGTGAGCAGCCCCGTGACGAGATTGGTCTCGGCGCCGACCTCGACCATCGCCTGCATCACCTGCAGGCCGCCCTGGATGAGCGTGCGCACCGTGATGTCGCCGCTCTGGCCGACATCCTCGGCGGTGGTGACGACCTCGAAGTAGCTATCGTCCACGATCGGCGTGAGCTTGTCGCTGATCTTGTTGTGTGCCCGGTGCAGCGCGGCGAGGCGCGCGTCGAGGCCGTCGCGGATTTCGGTGCGCTCGGAGATCGCCTGTTCGAGCGCTTTGAGGTTCTCCTTGAGGCGCTTGGCCATCGGCTCGGCGATCGAGAAGCCGCCGGCATCGGCCTGGCCGACGCGCAGCCGGTCCATGATCGCATCGAGGTCGCGCGAGCGGCTCGCGATCTGCGCCGCGATCAGGCGGCGGTCGTCGGAGGTCTTGGCCGACACGTAGCGCGCGGCGGCGGCCGAGATCTCGCCCGAGGCGACCGAGAGGCGCAGCGCGTCGGTCATCATCGGGACTTCGCGGGTCGAGACGCGCTCGAAGCCGCGCTCGGTCTCCGAGAACGACATGATCGCGACCGTGGAGGCGACCACCGTCATGACGGCGACCGCGCCGAACGCGGCCTGCAGCCGCACCTTGATGCCGAACTTTGCCCGCGGCGAAATCTTCTCACTCATCGAAACGGCCCCAGCTTCCCCAACTCCCCAGACTCACTGCGCCGGGCCTGCATGCTGCAAAGCCCGGCGCGCTTTCTCAGAAACCCGGCGTCGCGCGGTCAGTTGCTCGACACCTTGATCAGCTTCTCGATCGGCTTGAACGTGCCGTCTGCCTCGATGATGGTCATGAACACCTTGTCGAGGCCTTCGTTGTCCTCCGGCCCGTAGGTCATCATCAGGCCGCCGATGTCGAAGTTGCCGGTGTCCTTGATGGTCTTGATCAGGCTATCGCGCGTCACGTCCTTGCCGGCCTTTTCCAGCGCCGCGATCGCGAGGCGGCCCACGAGATAGCCTTCGAGCGAGACGAATTCCGGTTCGCCGCCCGCCCCCTTGATCGCCGCCTGATAGTCGGCGACGACCTTGAGCGAGGCATCGCCCGGGAACGGCACCACCTGGGACACGATCACGCCCTTGCCGTCGGCCCCGAGCTCTTTCGCGAGCGCGTTCGCGCCGACAAAGGAGATGTTGACGAACACCGGGTTGAAACCGGTCTTGCGCGACAGCTTGATGAACTCGGCGACCGGCTTGTAGGCCCCGACGATCACCACCGCCTCCGGCTCCGCGCGCTTGAGCGTGAGCAGGCCGGACTTCACCGCGACGGTGTTGCGCTCGTAGGTCGCCTCGGCGGCGATCTCCATCTTGCGTTTGTCCATCGCCTTCTTGAAGCCGGAGAGGCCGGCGCGGCCGAACGCGTCGTCCTGATAGAAGATCGCGATCTTGGAGATCTTCAGGTCTTCGGTCAGGTGCTTCACCCACGCCTCGGTCTCGGCGTCGTAGCTGGCGCGCACGTTGATGACGTTTTCCAGCTTCGGGTTGCGCAGGAAGCCGGCGCCCGTGAATGCGCCCATGAACGGCACCTTGGCGGCGGTGGCGATCGGCTGGGCTGCGGCCGACGTGGGCGTCCCCACCGGGCCGATCAGCGCAAACACCTTGTCTTCCTCGATCAGCTTCTTGGTCGCCGCGATCGCGCGATCCGGCTCATAGCCGTCGTTCACGCTGATCAGCTTGAGCTTGCGGCCATGCACGCCGCCCTTGGCGTTGATCTCGTTGAAGGCCGCGTTGAGGCCCTGCTGCATGCCGAGGCCGAGCGCCGAAGCCGGCCCTTCCAGCACGGCGGCCTGGCCGAACGTGATGGTGTCGGTGGTGACGCCGTCCTCCGCGAATGCCGGAACGGACAGGGTGGCTGCGCCGAGCGCGATGGCGGCGGCGAAGGTGCCGCGAAGCATAAAGTGCATGGAATCCCCCAGGCTTTGGCGACGGTTCGCCGCGCCGGCCAAGATGCGAGTTCCCAGTAAACGAATGCTTAACGATTGGTGAAAAACCACCGCAGCGACGTGGAGATTGGCTTGCCAACCAGGGGTTTGAGCCGCGCTTGCCGCTCGCGCACGGTTCGGTTACTCCGACGCCAGCCCTTCCGGAGCTTCCCGTGTCGACCGACAAGCCAAACAAGCTCAAAGCGCGCCTGCCGCGCGGGCTCGCCGACCGCGGCCCGGCCGAGATCGCAGCCACCCGGCGCATGCTGGAGACGATCCGGCGGGTGTTCGAGCGCTACGGCTTCGAGCCGGTCGAAACGCCGCAGATCGAATATACCGACGCGCTCGGCAAGTTTCTGCCCGACCAGGACCGCCCGAACGAGGGCGTGTTCTCGTTCCAGGACGACGACGAGCAGTGGCTGAGCCTGCGCTACGACCTGACCGCGCCTTTGGCCCGGTATGTCGCCGAAAACTTCGACGCGCTGCCCAAGCCTTATCGCTCGTACCGCTTCGGCTATGTGTATCGCAACGAAAAACCGGGGCCGGGACGTTTCCGGCAGTTTATGCAGTTCGATGCCGATACGGTCGGGAGCGCTTCACCCGCCGCCGACGCGGAAGTTTGCATGATGATTGCGGACACGATGGAGGAACTTGGGCTCGGCGGAAACTACGTTGTCAAAGTGAATAATCGGAAGGTGCTCGATGGACTTATGGAGTCCATCCAGCTTGCCGGCGAGTCTAATGCGAGCAAACGGCTAACGGTATTTCGCGCGATTGATAAGTTGGATCGCTTGGGAGAAGAGGGGGTAGCCCAGCTGCTTGGCGCGGGACGAAAAGACGAAAGCGGAGATCGCACGGAAGGGGCGGGACTTGAGCACGAGACAATTAGAGAAATTCTCTTTTTCTTCGATATCACATACAGCGAAGGCGGCGACCCAACCGCACCTCGTTGGCGTAAGATCAAGAGTGGGCTTGATCCGCGAGATTCTCAGCAGCAGTTGAGATGGCTTGAGCAGAGGCTGCACGCTACTGACTTGGGTCGACGGGGCATATTTGAATTGAAGTCGATTGCAGAGCTCATAGAGGCATCCGGCTACTCGGATCGCGTCTTCATCGACCCTTCCATTGTCCGCGGCCTCGAATACTACACCGGCCCGGTGTTCGAAGTTGAATTGACCTTCCCGGTCGAAGGCGACGACGGCAAGCCTGTGCGCTTCGGCTCGGTCGCGGGTGGCGGGCGCTATGACGGGTTGGTCGGGCGCTTTCGCGGCGACAACGTTCCGGCGACCGGAATTTCCATCGGCGTGTCACGCCTGATGGCGGCGCTGCAGCATTTGAAAAAAGTCGAGACGAATCCGGAAGCAGGCCCCGTGGTCGTCACGGTGTTCGATTCTGACCGCATCGCCGATTATCAGAAAATGGTCGCGGCATTGCGTGGCGCCGGCATCCGCGCCGAGCTCTATCTCGGGAACCCGAAGAACAAACCCAACCAGTTCAAATATGCAGACCGGCGTCGAAGCCCTTGCGCGATCATACAGGGGGGTGACGAAAGAGATCACCCCAGCGGCACGCCCCACGTCCTCATTAGAGATTTGATTGCGGGTGCGGCAAATGCATCGATAACAGATCGCGAAGAATACAAAGCTGCGCAAGCAAAGGCACAATATGCTGTGCCGGAGGGAGAACTCGTTGCAGAAGTC
>JAXDOA010000305.1:0-16617 GCA_034669125.1 Hyphomicrobiales bacterium | reverse complement strand
GAACTCAAGTCACACGATGCACGCCTTGGAAAGTCAAGACGTGGCGCTATGTCCGGCTTTGTGGAATGGCGCTAGATTGTTGGGAATGAGCACGACCGAAAAGGCCGAGGTGGTGATCGCGGGCGGCGGCTTCGCTGGCCTCGCGCTGGCGCTGGCGCTGCGGCAGGGGCTTGGCTCCTCGTTCCGGGTCGTCGTGGCCGATCCGGCATTCGCGGCGAATGCCCGGCCGGACTTGCGCGCCTCCGCGATCGCAGCGGCGGCGCGGCGCATGTTCGAGACGCTCGGCGTGTGGGATGCGGTGGCGGGCGAGGCGCAGCCGATCCTCGACATGGTGGTGACAGACTCGAAACTGGAACACGCGGTGCGTCCGGTGTTCCTGACGTTTGCCGGCGAGGTCGAGCCGGATGAGCCGTTCGCCCACATGATCGAGAACGCGCCGCTCAACGCGGCGCTCGCGCGACAAGCGCGCCACGAGGGGATCGAGCTGCGCGCGACCGCGGTGACGGGTTTCGAACATCAGGGCGCGCGCATCGCGGTGTCGCTCGGCGACGATGCCGTCTCGGCCTCGCTGCTGGTCGCCGCCGACGGCGCGCATTCCGGCGTGCGCGAACAGGCCGGCATCGCGACGCACGGCTGGTCGTACGGCCAGTCGGCGATCGTCACCACGGTGGCGCACGAGCGCGCGCACAACGGCCGCGCCGAGGAGCATTTCCTGCCCGCCGGTCCGTTCGCGATCCTGCCACTGAAAAGCAATGCTTCTTTGGGCAATCGCTCGTCCCTGGTGTGGACCGAGACCGACGCCGAAGCCGCGCGCATCGTCGCGCTGCCGGACGATGAATTCCACGCCGAGCTTGAGCGGCGCTTCGGGCTGCATCTCGGCGACATCGGTGTCGTCGGCGCAAAACGCGCCTATCCGCTCGGGCTGTTCATCGCGCGTTCGTTCGTGGTCGAGCGCATCGCGCTGGTCGGCGATGCCGCGCATGTGATCCATCCGATCGCCGGCCAGGGCCTCAACATGGGGCTGCGCGATGTGGCGGCGCTGGCCGAAGCGATCGTCGATGCGGCGCGGCTCGGGCTCGATATCGGCGGCGCCGACGTTCTCGACCGCTATCAGCGCTGGCGCCGCTTCGACACCATGGCGATGGGCGTCGCGACCGACGGGTTGAACCGGCTGTTCTCCAACGAGTCGGACGTGCTGCGGCTGATGCGCGATGTGGGGCTGGGCCTGGTCGACCGCATGCCGGCGCTGAAATCGTTCTTCATCCGCGAAGCCGCGGGCGTGACGGGCGAGGTGCCGAAGCTGTTGCGGGGAGAGGCGCTCTAACTCAACAACCGCTTCGTAATCGCCGCGATATGCACGCCGGCGCAATCGAGCGTCGGAAAGCCGGCGTTATCCTCATTCATCACCATCGAGAGATCGGTGCCGGCGAGCAGCACGGCCTCGGCGCCGTCGCGCCTGATCAGCGTTCGTGCGAGTTCGCGCAACCGATCGATGCCGGCGGGCGTTGAGCGGTCATAGACGACATCGAGGTAGGTGTTGTGAATGAAGGTAATTTCGTCCGGCTTCGGCATCACGACCTCGACGCCGAGGCGGCCGAACATTTTCGACTCAACGGTCGAGCGCGTGCCAAGCAATGCCACGCGCTTGAGCCCGCGTGCGCGGACTTCGTCCGCAACCACCGACACCATGTCGATCAGCGGAATGCGCAAGAGCGGCAGAAGCTGCGCGGTGCAGATATGCGGCGTGATCGCCACGATTGCCGCCATCTCGGCGCCGCCCGCCGCGGTCGCGTCGATGAAGCCGTTGAGATAGCGCGCAAGCTCGTCGAGCTTGCCGGCTTCCGCAAGCGGCCGGCCATGATCGACATCCGCATGCGCGATGAGCATGCGGGCGACGCGGCCCTGCGCCTTATGCGCCGCGATGAGGCCGTTGTAATAATAGACCGTCGCGTTCGGCCCGAGCCCGCCGATCAAGCCTAGTATCCGGCCTTCTTTCCCGGACATGAGATTACGTCAGCGGAATGCCGCCGCAGTGCTCCTGGAAGGGCGCGCGCTTGGCGATCTCGCCGTACCAGCGCTCGAGGTTCGCAAGCTTCGGCCGCTCCGGCACCAGCTCCATGTAGCGGCGCGTCATCACGCCGACCGGAATGTCGCCGTAGGAGAAATCGTCGCCCGCGACGAACCGCGTTTTGCCGAGCTGTTCGTCAAGGATCCGGCACGCCGCTGTCGTCTTTTCCTTGCCGGCGTCGATCGCTGCCGGATCGCGTTTTTCCGGCGGCGTACGGATCAGGCCCCAGAACACCGGCGTGATCGCCGGACCCATCACGGAAAGCTGCCAGTCCATCCACTGATGCGCTTTCGCGCGCGTCTTGGCGTCCTTCGGCTCCAGCCCGCCATGCTTGCCGGCGAGATAGCGCACGACCGAATTCGATTCCCACAGCGAGAACCCGTCCTCTTCCTCCAGCGTCGGCACCAACGAGTTCGGGTTCATCGCGAGATAGAACGGCTCCTTGGTCTTGCCGAAGGCGCCGCCGACATCGATGCGCTCGCACGGCAGCTTCAGTTCGCCGACCGCCCACATCGCCTTCTGCACGTTGGACGAGGTATTGCGCCCCCACATTTTGAGCATTGCGTTCTCCCGATGATTTCAGTGCGTATTTTTAGCCGTCATGGCCGGGCATGACGATCAATCCAGCTTCCGCGCCTCTTCGGGCAGCATGATCGGAATGCCGTCGCGGATCGGATAGGCGAGCTTGGCGGAGCGCGAGATCAGCTCCTGCTTCTCGCGGTCATATTCGAGCGGGCCCTTGGTGAGGGGGCACACGAGGATTTCGAGCAATTTCGGATCGACGCTGCTGGCGGGACGTTCGGTGGTCATGATGGGTTCCGGTGATGTTGCGCGCACGATAGCACGTCTTGGCGCGCCTCAAAGCTATTGCAATTTCGTCTCGCCGTCGTTGTCGCTCTTGGCGAGTTCGATCTCGGTGAGCGCGACGAGGATCTCGGCGCGCGTTCGAAGGTCGGCCGCTTCCAGCATCGCCTGCTTCTCGGCCGGGCCGTAGGGCGACATCATGGCGAGCGCGTTGACCAGCGCCTCGTTCGGCGCCTTCTCGATGCCTTCCCAATCGGCGTTGAGCTTGTTGGCTTTCAGGAATCCCGCGAGCGCCTTGAGCAGGGCGTCGCGGTCGACCGCGTCCTCGCCCTTGCGCGCCACGAGGTCGTCGGCGAACGGATGATAGTCCACCTTGCACTGGCGATACGGCGTCAGCACCGAAGGCTCATCCACGATGCGGAAGCGCGCGACGCCGGTCAGCTCGATCAGGTAGCGCCCGTCGCCGGTCTCGGCGAGCTGGGTGATGCGTCCGGCGCAGCCGATCTTGTAGAGGTTCGGCTTCTCGCCCGGCCCGGGATGTGCGGTGTCGGGCTGGATCATGCCGATCAGCCGATGGCGGTCGGCAAGCGTGTCGTCGACCATTGCCAGATAGCGCGGCTCGAAAATATTGAGCGGCATCTGCCCGCGCGGCAGCAGCAGTGCGCCGGGCAGCGGGAACACCGGGATCACGGGCGGCAATTCGCCCGGCGCGCGATAGGCCGCATTCATCGGCATTGGTCGTTCTCCCCGATCACGGGCGAGCCGCCGTCTATGCGAACAAAATCGAACTCAGCTTGCGCCGCCCGTTGACCGTCGCCTCGTCGGTCGGGCCCCACGCCTCGAAAAATTGCACGAGCTGCTTGCGCGCGCCGTCCTCGTTCCATTTGCGATCGCGCTTGACGATCTCCAGCAGATGGTCCGCCGCTTCCTGCCGCTTGCCGGCGGCGTTGAGCGCGACCGCGAGATCGAAGCGCGCCTGATGGTCGAGCGGATTGGCGGCGACCTTCTGCTCAAGCTCGCCGACAGGGCCGACCGACTTCGCCTGCTCGGCGACGTCGAGCGCCGAGTGCGCGGCCGCCACGGCGGCATCGTTGCGCTTGGCTTCGGGGATGCGCGCAAGCGTCTGCTTTGCCTGATCGAGCTCGCCGATTGTCACCTGGACGCGCGCCAGACCGGCGAGCGCCGGCACGTTGGCGGGATCCTCGCGCAGCACCTCGGAATAGAGCGCGGCCGCATCCTCCGCGTCGCCCGCCGCGAGGGCCTCATCGGCGGTCTTCAAAAGGTCCTGCGCTTCGCCGCCAAGCTTGTCCTTGGTGATGCGGGCGATGAAGTCCTTCACTTGGCTCTCGGGCAGCGCGCCCATGAAACCGTCGACCGGCTGTCCGTTGACGAACGCGATCACCGCCGGAATCGACTGGATGCCCATTTGCCCCGGAATGGCCGGGTGCTTGTCGATATCCATCTTGGCGAGCTTGATCTTGCCCTTGGCGGCCGTCACGGCCTTTTCCAGGACCGGGGTGAGCTGCTTGCACGGTCCGCACCACTCGGCCCAGAAGTCGACCAGCACCGGCTGGCGCTTCGACTCTTCGATCACGTCCTTCATGAAGGCCTGGGTGGTCGTGTCCTTGATCAGGCCGTCGGCCGCCCCCGGCGCCGCCCCCGCGATGTCTTGCAGCGTCATGGTTTCAGTTCCTTGAGCCGGTGCCCGGGCTCACAGCGGCCCCGGAACCTTAGAAAAATCCCCCGTCTACATGGGTCAGGGCGCGCCCGAATGCAATCGGTCCGCGCCACCCTCGGCCGGGCCGTCCGCGACCCGTTCGATCCGCGGCGTATGACCGGTCGCCTCCAGGAATTTGACCAGACCCTCGCGCGCGATCGAGGTCGTCATGGTGTTGACCAGCGGATGGCAGTTGATGACCGCGTGCTCCATCAGGCCGGCATCGAGCACCACGTTGACGCGCGCTTGCTTGTCGTTGATCGCCCCGAAGGCCGTGACGGCGCCGGGCGCAACGCCCAGCAATTCCTCCAGCAGAGCGGCGGAGCCGAACGAAAAACGGCTGGCGCCGAGCCGATGATGCAGCGTTTTCAGATCGACGCGCGCGTTCTCAGGGGCGACCACCAGATAGACCGTGTCGCGCTTGTCCTTGAGGAACAGGTTCTTGGTGTGCCCGCCGGGGATCGTGCCGCGCAGCGCCTGGCTCTGCTCGACGGTGAACAGCGGCGGATGCGTCACGGTCGTGTGCGCGATCCCAAGGCTGTCGAGGAAGGCAAACAGGTCGTCGGGAGAAGCCGGCATGGGAACTGTGCGTACAATTGAGACTAATTTTCGCGAATTGGATGAGCGGTTTTGCAAGCGCTGGCAAGTGTGGTGGCGTGCTTGCGGGGGCTTTGGGGCGTTGTTGCAATCCCGGGCCGCTTTTGGCATACGGGGCGCGCCAGCGGCCACCCAGCCGCCGGGACTAGCGGATGCGGGTGTAGCTCAGGGGTAGAGCACGACCTTGCCAAGGTCGGGGTCGAGGGTTCGAATCCCTTCGCCCGCTCCAGTTTTTCTAAAAAAACAATGATTTAGGCCGCGCGGCGAGCGCGGTCGCGCTGGTGCACGACAACGGCTATCGCTTTACCTGAGCAACCCGGATGACCATCGGGGAGCGGACGCCAGCCGACTTGGTTGCTTGCGCGCGTGACGCAAGCTGAACGCGCGCCCATCGGGCGACGACCTTGGGCTTCGCTTTCTCGGCGATTTTGCGCCGTGCCGCCTCGCGCGCCTTCTGCTCCGCAAGCCGGGCAAGCTCCGCATGGCGCGCTTCCTCGGCGACGACCTGCTCCTGCTGCATGCGCTCTGCCTGCTCGGCCGACGCGAAGCTCGGTAAGCGATGGCAGGGAACGTAGCGTGGAACGCGATACACGACCGCCTGCTGCTTCACCCAATGCGCGGCGGGCCGTCCGGTGATGATCTGCACGTAGTCCTGGGTTTCCTTCGGCAGACTCGCGCGGCGTTCAAGCCAATCGGAGACGCGCTTCGGACCGGCATTGTAGGCGGCGGCCGCGAGACCCAGATTGCCAAAACGCGCGCGCAATGTCCGTAACAGCCGGGCGGACGCCGGCAAAGCCGAGCGCGAGTCGAAGGCGTCGAGACTCAGTTTCTCGGCGACGTCGGGCATGAACTGCGCGATCCCCATGGCGCCGACCGGGCTGATTGCGTCGTGCTCGAAGCGGCTCTCCCGCCAGATGAGATTCGTGAAGAAGCCAAGCGGCAGGTCGTTGCTGCGCGCCACGTCGACCAGCGTCGTGCACAGCTCATGATCCGAAGGAGGTGCGGCGGTCGTCTCGGCCAGAGCGGCTCGCGCGCGCTGCAGCGAGGTGCGCTTTCGATCGGGGGCCGTGTCATCCACCGGAGCCTCGGCGCTCGAGTTCTCCGGTTCGCCAGGCACAGCGTTGTCTGTTGCCGGCGCGACCTCGACTTCCGCCGATGCGATGACTCGCGGCGCAAAGACGATGCGCGACGCATGAGGATGGTAATTTGCCGGAGCCACACTGCCGAAAAACAGGACGGACGCGAGAGCGCATGAAACCGCGATGCTCAATCGTTGCATTTTCAGAAATCTGTCCCAATGCCAGACGCGCGGCCACCGCGATGGACGCGATGATGATTTTTGATTGAGTGCTTCATGTCGGCGAATGCCGACGAGAATGTGAACGCTGGAGGGCAAAGTGGTGACGTAGGTATTCTCACGGAGCCGCGGCAATGGAACCCGTTGTATCAATACCCCTCCGCCAGCGTCCCCCGTTGGCGCGGGTCGGCCGCGCCGTTAAGCCCCTCCGGCGTCACCATGATCGAGTTGGCCGAGCCGAAAGTCCGGCCCACGACGATCTTGTGGCCCCGCGCTTCGAGCAGGCGGATGGTGTCGGGCGACAGCCCGCGCTCGGCGTCCACCTGATCCGGCAGCCACTGGTGATGGATGCGCGCCGCCGCGACCGCCTCGGCGATGTTCATCTGATGGTCGATCACGTTGAGGATGACCTGCAGCACCATGGTGATGATGCGGCTGCCGCCGTGCGTACCGGTGACGAGGAACACGCGGCCGTCGCGAAACACGATGGTCGGCGACATCGAGGAGAGCGGGCGCTTGGCCGGCCCCGGCGCATTCGCCTCGCCGCCGACGAGGCCGAAGGCATTGGGTGCGCCGGGCCTGGCGGCGAAGTCGTCGAGCTCGTTGTTGAGCAGGATGCCGGTGCCGTCGGCGACGAGGCCGAGGCCGTAGAAGAAATTGAGCGTGTAGGTGTTGGCGACCGCGTTTCCTTGCGCGTCGATAACGGAATAGTGCGTGGTGTTGTCGCCCTCGTGCGGCAACGGGTTGCCGGCGCGGATGTCCTGCGCGGGACGCGCGCGGGCGGGATCGACGCCCAAGCGCTGCTCGGCGGCGTAACGCTTGGAGGTCAGGCCCGCGACCGGGATTTTCACGAAGGCCGGATCGCCGAGGAAAACCGCGCGATCCGCATAGGCGGGCTTCATCGCCTCGATCATCAAATGCAGGGTCGCGGCGGACTGCGGCCCGGTTTCGCGCAGCGGGAAGCCTTCGAGGATGTTGAGCATCTGGATCAAGTGCACGCCGCCGGAGGAGGGCGGCGGCATCGAGGCGATGTCGTAGCCGCGATACGTGCCGCGCACGACCGGGCGCTCGATGGCGCGATAACTTTTCAGGTCCTCGGGCGTCATGATGCCGCCGTTGGCGCGCACCCCGGCGGCGATCCTTTCGGCGAGCGGCCCCTCGTAGAAGGCGCGCGGCCCGCCGCCGGCGATCGTTTCCAGCGACGCCGCCAGATCGGATTGCACCAGCCGGTCGCCGCGTTCGAGCGCGACGCCGTCGGATTTGAGAAAAATCTTCGCCGAACTTGGCCAGCGAGCAAGCCGCGGCTGCGCGCGCGGCAGCGTGTCGGCAAGCTCGTCGTCGACCGCGAAGCCTTCGCGCGCGAGCCTGATCGCAGGCGCGATCAGTTGAGCGAGCGTGAACCTGCCGGAGCCATACTTCTCGTGCGCGAGCGCCAGCCCCGCGACCGTGCCGGGCACGCCGACGCCGAGCGCGGAATCGCGCGACTTGCGCGGGTCCGCTTCGCCCTTCTCGTCGAGGAATATCTCGCGGGTCATCGCGGCCGGCGCGGTCTCGCGGTAGTCGATCGCGATCGTCTCGTTGCGGCCGCTAAGATGCACCAGCATGAAGCCGCCGCCGCCGATATTGCCGGCCTGCGGATGCGTTGCCGCGAGCGCGAAGCCGACCGCGACCGCAGCGTCGATTGCGTTGCCGCCGGCTTTGAGAATCTCCACGCCCACATGGGTCGCGCGCTTTTCCTGGCTCGCCACCATGCCGTTTTTCGCCAGCACGGGCAGGAAGCGCGCCGTATTGGTGAGGATCGGCGCCTGCGCGGGCGGGGCGGTTTGGGCAAGCGCAAACGAAACGGCGGCCAGCAAGCCGGCCGCCGCAATCGCCATGAGTTTCAGTGACCGCAGCATCGCCGCAGTCTAGCCGCTGCAACAGATCGTTACGACCCGCCCGCCTCGTCGAGGAAGCTTTGCACCGCCTCGAACAGCTTCATGCGGTTCCGCTCCATGACGATCGTGTGCGTGCCTTCAGCCAGCATCACGAAGCGCTTGGCCGGCGAGTTGACGAGCAGCGGGAACAGCGTCTGGGCCATATAGGGCGGCGTGTCGCGGTCCCATTCGCCGAGCACGAGCAGCGTCGGCACGGTAATTTTGGCGGGATCGTAGTACGGCTTGCCGTCTCCGAAGAACTCGAGACCGTCCTGCACCACGCCGTTCGGCGCGCGCAGCACCGGCGGGTTCATCTTCGCGCCCTCCGGATCGGTCGCCCAGGTGGCGTCGGCCCAGGCGTCGAACCAGCCGGCCGGGATCAGCGCCGCCTTCTTGTCCTCCGGGACGCCGGTGAGCCAGCGGCCCATCGCGGCGTCACGCGACACCATGCGGTAGGCCGGCGTCGGGCCCGGCCCGGTCTGCACCAGCGACGGGGTCTGGCGGATCCAGGACGGTGCGTAGAGCACCAGACGCTCGACCTTGGCGTTGTTCTGCGTCGTGTAGGTCGCCATGAGCGCCGTGCCCCACGACCAGCCGAGCAGGTTGACCCGCGGGATGTTGCGGCGCGCCAGCACGAAGTCGACCACCGTGCCGATGTCCTTCACGGCGGTGTCGCCGCGCACGATCGGCGGGTTCTTCGCGGCGTCCTCGCTCATCTCCTTCGGCCGGGTCGATTTGCCGTAGCCGCGCAGGTCGAGCAGGTACACGTCGTAGCCGCGCGACGCGATGTATTCCATCCACGAGACGCCATCGAGCTTGAGGTCGAACGCGGTGGACGACGGATAGGTCGCGCCATGCACGTAGATCACCGTCCGCTCGGGGCGGAACGACGTCATGTTGGCGGGGCGCTTGTTGCGCACGAAGATCTCGATCCCCGCGTCGGGGGATTTCACCATGATGTCTTCGGACACGAGTTGGGTTTGCGCGGATGCGCCGGTCATCGCGAGGATCGCGGCAAACATGCCGCCCATGAGTGATTTCATGCGTCACCTCCCTGATTTGTCCTACCGTCTGAGGCGGTCATGGCGGGAGGCTAGCAGGAAGGCGGTGCTGCTGTCCGCCCGTTAGCGGTGCATTCGCGCGAAGGTGATCTGCCGTACTTGCATCCGGTGGGCGAGGCTATCTCCCCTGCCCATGATAGACCGCGTTCGGCCGCATGTCGGTCGCGCTCGCGACGCGGTTCGACATGTTGAAGAAGCCCGCGACCGCCGCGATGTCCCAGATGTCGCGATCGGTAAAGCCCACGCGCCGCAGCGCCTCGCGGTCCTCCTCCTCGATCGCCCAGGATTCGTTGGTGATCTTCACGGCGAAATCCAGCATGGCGCGCTGCTTCTTGGTCAGCTTGGCGGCGCGATAGTTCATCACCATCGTCTCGCCCAGCGCCGGATCGCCCGAATAGACGCGCACCGCCGCACCATGCGCGGTGAGACAGTAGTAGCAGCGGTTCTGCGACGAGACCGCGACCGCGATCATCTCGCGCTCGAGCTTGGACAGCCCCGAGGGCGCCAGCATCAGGTCGTTGTAGAACGCCGCGAAGGCCTCAAGCTTGGCGTTGTCGAACGCGTAGGCGAGCAGCACGTTCGGCACGAAGCCGAGCTTCTCCTGGCATTTCTGGAAATAGGCCTGCATCGCTGGCGAGAGCGCGCCCGGCGGCAGATCGAGCGCCATCACGCGCGTGTCGTCCTGGCGGGGGACGCCGGAGCCTGCGTCCTTTCCCGGCGCACCCGCCGGCTTCTTCGGTGCCAAGGCCACGACATTGGATTTGCTTAGCTTTCTTGCCACGTCAGAACTCCTTCTGGCATTCGGTACCGGACCGCAGCGTAGCGCGTCCGTGGGTCCCGCGAAATCGTGGAGAGGGTGTCCGGCGAAGGTTTCCCCTCGACGCCGCAAGGCGTATCAGGGAGACTCGAAGACAAAACGCGGCGACTCGCGCCGGGCCGGGGGAAGGCCATGAACATCCAGGGACAAGTCGGCAGCGACGACGAGCGTGTCGCGCGCCGGCTGATCGAGCAGGCCGGCACCATCCTCAAGGGCCTGCGCGGCGACATGCCGGAGAGCTTCGCGCCGCTGATGTTCGCGGGCGTCTCGCCCGAGGATCTGGTGCGCTACGAGGCGCGCGAGCTTGCCGACCTCGCCGAGGCCGCCTGGCTGTTCCTGGCCGAGCGCAAGCCCGGCGCGCCCAAGGTCCGTTTCGAGTCGCGCCCCGGTCCGACCGGCGCGGAGCGCATCAAGGCCGTCTCGATCATCGAGATGATCAACAACGACATGCCATTCCTGCTCGACTCGGTGATGGCCGAGCTGACCCAGCAGGGCATCGATGTCCGGCTGGTGCTGCATCCGATCTTCACGGTCGAGCGCGACCACACCGGCGCGCTGATCGGCTTCCGCGGCGACGGCTCGGCGGTCGGTTCGGCGCAACGCGAAAGCTTCATCCACATCCATATCGAGCGCATCGAGGATGCGGCGCGCCAGGCCGAAATCGTCCAGGCGATCGAGGCCGTGCTCGCGGATGTGCGCGTCTGCGTGCAGGACTGGCGGCCGATGATGGCGCGCGTCGGCGAGGTGATCGCCGAGATCAAGAACAATCCGCCGCCGCTGCCCGTCGAGGAAATCGCGGAAGCGACCCAGTTCCTCGAGTGGCTGGTCGCCAACAATTTCACGTTCCTCGGGCTTCGCGACTACGCGCTCACCGCGGACGGGCAGGACAACGAGCCGATCTTCGAAACCGGTCTCGGCATCTTGCGCGATCCGCAAGTGCGCGTGCTGCGCCGCGGCAACGAGCTGGTCTCGATCACGCCCGAGATCATGGAATTCCTGAAGGAGCCGAAGCAGCTCATCATCACCAAGGCGAATGTGCGCTCGCGCGTGCACCGGCGCGTGCACATGGACTACATCGGGGTGAAGCGTTTCGACGATGACGGGCAGCTGATCGGCGAGGTCCGCATCGTCGGCCTGTTCACCTCCACGGCCTACACGCGCTCGACCCGCTCGATCCCGTATCTGCGGCGCAAGGTCGACAACCTGATGCGCCGCTCGGGCTTCGATCCGGACAGCCATTCGGGCAAGGCGTTCGCGGCGGTGCTGGAGAGTTATTCGCGCGACGAGCTGTTCCAGATCGACGAGGACACGCTCTACCAGTTCGTGCTCGCCATCATGCATCTCGACGAGCGCCCGCGCGTGCGCGTGCTGGCGCGGCGCGATCGCTTCGACCGGTTCGTCTCCGTGATGGTGTTCGTGCCCCGCGAGCGTTACGACTCGGCGGCGCGCGAGAAGATCGGCAGCTATCTGGCGAGTGCCTACAAGGGACGCGTCTCGGCGTTCTATCCGTTCTTCACCGAAGGCCCGCTGGTGCGCGTGCATTTCATCATCGCGCGCTATCAGGGCGAAACACCCGATCCGGAGCGGGCGACGCTGGAGCAGGCGGTCGAGGCGCTGGTGCGCACCTGGACCGACGGGCTCGCCGAGGCGCTGACGCTGGTGCACGAGCCGACCAAGGCCCAGCAGCTCGTCCGCCGCTATCGCGATGCGTTCCCGATCGCTTATCGCGAGGCCTATGTGCCGCCGGTCGCGGTCGCCGACATCCGGCTGATCGAATCGCTCTCGCCCATTCGCCCGCTTGGCGCGGATTTCTATTCAAGGCGCGAGGGCGATAACGCGGGCGCGGGCTTGAAAGTCTGGAGCCGGGAAAAGCCGATCCCGCTGTCGGAACGCGTGCCCGTGCTGGAAAACATGGGCTTCAAGGTCGTGGACGAGCGCACCTATCGGATCGAGCCGAGCGAGATGGGCGCGGTGGAGGTGTGGCTGCATGACATGCTGCTGGAGCGTGCGGACGGCCAGGCGTTCGACATCGAGGCACTCAAGGCGCGGCTGGAAGCGATGTTCATGGCGGTGATGCGCGGCCGCGCCGAGAACGACGGCTACAACGCGCTGGCGCTCACCGCGGGACTGCAATGGCGCGACGTCGCGCTGGTGCGCACCATGTCGCGCTACCTGCGCCAGGTGCGCGTCGCCTATTCGCAGGACTACATGTGGGCGACGCTGCGGCGGCATCCGGGCGTCGCCGCGCAAGTCGTGGCGCTGTTCCATTCGCGCTTCGATCCGCGCATCGACATCTCGATGGAGGCGCGCGCCGAAAGCCAGACCGCGCAACTCGCCGAAATCGAGACCGCGCTCGCGGCGGTCGAAAGCCTCGACGAGGACCGCATCCTGCGCCACTTCGTCAATGCCGTGACGTCGGCGCTGCGCACCAACTTCTATCAGACCGAAAACGGCCAGCCGAAGCCGACCATCGCGATCAAGTTCGACAGCCGCAAGGTCGAAGGCCTGCCGCTGCCGAAGCCGCTATATGAGATCTTTGTCTATTCGCCGCGCGTCGAAGGCGTGCACCTGCGCTTCGGCAAGGTCGCGCGCGGCGGCATCCGCTGGTCGGACCGGCCGCAGGATTTCCGCACCGAAGTGCTCGGGCTAGTCAAGGCGCAGCAGGTCAAGAACGCCGTGATCGTGCCGGTCGGCGCCAAGGGCGGCTTCGTGCCGAAGCAGCTTCCCTTAAGTCCGCGCGAGGCGGTGCAGGCCGAAGGCACCGCGGCCTACACGGTGTTTATTTCCAGCCTGCTCGACATCACCGATAATCTCGGCCCGGATGGCGTGATCCCGCCGGACAACGTCGTGCGCCACGACGACGACGATCCGTACCTGGTGGTCGCGGCCGACAAGGGTACCGCGACCTTCTCGGATACGGCGAACCGCATTTCGCTCGAGCACGGCTTCTGGCTCGGCGACGCGTTCGCGTCCGGCGGCTCGGCCGGCTACGACCACAAGAAAATGGGCATTACGGCGCGGGGAGCCTGGGAGGCGGTGCGGCGCCATTTCCGCGAAATGGACATCGACATCACCGTGACGCCGTTCACTGTGGCGGGTGTCGGCGACATGTCGGGCGACGTGTTCGGCAACGGCATGCTGCGCGAGCGCACCATCAAGCTGGTCGCGGCGTTCGATCACCGCGACATCTTCATCGATCCCAACCCCGATCCGGAGCGCAGCTTTACCGAGCGGCAGCGCCTGTTCGATCTCTCGCGTTCGAGCTGGCAGGACTACAACAAGGACTACCTGTCGGCGGGCGGCGGCATCTATTCGCGCAAGGCGAAGGAGATCGCACTAAGCGAAGAAGCGCGCACGCTGCTCGGGCTTGAGGAGAAGGTCACGCCGCAACAGATGATGACCGCGATCCTCAAGCTCAACACCGATCTCTTGTGGTTCGGCGGCATCGGCACCTACATCCGCGCGACAGCTGAGACCGACGATCAGGTCGGCGACCGCGTCAACGATCCGATCCGCATTACCGGCGCGGCCCTGCGCTGCAAGGTGATCGGGGAGGGCGCCAATCTCGGCGTCACTCAGAAGGGCCGCGTCGAAGCGGCGATGCGCGGCGTGCGGCTCAACACCGACGCGATCGACAATTCGGCCGGCGTCAACACCTCGGACGTTGAGGTGAACATCAAGATCGCGCTTACGCCGGCGATGCGCGACGGGCGGCTGTCGCTCGATGCGCGCGACAAGCTGCTGGTCGAGATGACCGACGAAGTCGGCCAGCTGGTGCTGCGCAACAACTACCAGCAGACGCTCGCGCTTTCGCTCTCGCAGCGGCGCGGGCTGGAAGATTTGGGCTTCCAGCAGCGGCTGATGCAGACTTTGGAACAGCGCGGACATCTCGACCGCGCCGTCGAGTATCTGCCGGACGACCTCGAAATCAGCGAGCGCCGCAAGCGCGGGCAGGGGTTGACGCGGCCGGAGCTTGCCGTGCTGCTCGCCTACGCCAAGCTGACGCTCTACGGCGACTTGCTGGAATCCAGCGTGCCGGACGATCCCTATCTCGGCCGCGAGCTGCAGCGCTATTTCCCGAGCCAGCTGGTCGCGCGTTTTCCCGACGCGCTTGAGCAGCATCGGCTCCGCCGCGAGATCATTTCCACCCAGCTCACCAATTCGATGATCAATCGCGGCGGGCCGTCATTCGCGGTGCGCATCGGCGACCAGACCGGCGCCCCTGCCGCCGCGATCGCGGCCGCGTTCTTCGTGGTGCGCAACAGCTACGACATGATTGCGCTCAACAGCGCGATCGATGCGCTCGACAACAAGATCACCGGCAAGCTGCAGCTCGATCTCTACGCGGCGGTCGAGGACCTGCTGCTCGACCGCATCGTGTGGTTTGTGCGCAATGTCGATATCTCGAAAGGCTTGGAGGCAATCGTCGAGCATTATCGGGCCGGTATCGAGGCGGTCGCGGCGGCGCTCGACACTGTGCTGCTGGAAGACGCCAAAAGAGCGCTCGCGGCGCGCGTCACCGAACTCACGAATGCCGGCGTACCGGAGGACCTTGCACGCAGGATCGCAAACTTGCGACCGCTCGCGGCCGCACCCGATATCGTGTCGGTGGCGGACCGTACCGGCAGGCCGGTGCAGGATGTTGCCGCGACATACTTTGCGGCCGGCGCGTTCTTCCAGCTCGATCGCATCACCAATGCGGCGCGGGGCATCCAGGTCACCGACTATTTCGACCGGCTCGCGCTCGACCGCGCGCTCGACTCGATCGGTGAAGCCGAACGCCGCCTCACCGCCGAAATGGTCGGTGATGGCATGACCGGTCCGCAGGCGGTCGACGCATGGGTCACCCCGCGCGCCGGCGAAGTCGAGCGCATCCGCGCCGCCGTGCACGGCATCGCGAGCTCGGGGCTGACGCTATCGAAGCTCTCGGTCGCTGCCAGCCTGCTGGGCGATCTGGTGAAGAACTAGGTCTCCATGATGGTAATTTCGATCTCCACGCTATCGGGGATCGGAGCGCTGGCGGGCGCCGTCACGCAGGCAAGAAAGCCGATGGGATTCAACGAGGAATACCCAGGCTCCGCTACCCCGAAAATCGCAGCCATTTGTTCGGGATTGGTCATCCCGCCCTCGGGCAAGGTAACCACAGCCATTGGATCGCTACATTGCCCCGTCGAATGACCCCTTCTTACAAAGGAGACAGCAGTATCCGCAAAGCCGATCGGGGGGAGCCGTAGTTGGAGCACGCGGCCTGTGGGCTCAATGCCTTGAGGGTAGCTGCCGACATAAGGAACGGGGCCCGCCACAATATCTTGTCGCTGCAGACGGACACGAATCGGTTGTGGGGCGTTCGGTGTCGTGACGCGAACTTCATTCGAACTCTGCGATTCTCCACCCGCATTGAAAGCGATCACGCTGATTGTGTATTCGTACCTGTTCAGGAGACCGGTCAGCGAGGCGCTCTGTGCGTTGCGTCCCACCGACTTCGTCCCCGTGTGATCACTCAGACCCTGTCTTCGTCCGTGGAAGCGGACACGAAAGCCATCTTCGTTCAAGGAACGGTCGGTCCACGAAACGT
Source organism: Hyphomicrobiales bacterium (assembly GCA_034669125.1). Classification (GTDB taxonomy): domain Bacteria; phylum Pseudomonadota; class Alphaproteobacteria; order Rhizobiales; family Xanthobacteraceae; genus PALSA-894. The sequence goes on along the minus strand of JAXDOA010000305.1, from coordinate 765 downwards.
CTATCCTGCCCGGCGTTACACTGGTCACGCGCAGATCGGCAGGACGCTCAGGTTTGAGGCGACGCGTTGTATAGAAGAGGAGGTCCGTGAAGCTGGTGCGTCCAAAGTTGCCGGGGACTATGACGGTCCAATCGCGATCCCAATTCGAATATTGCTTGAGGGGCGATATATTGGCTTGGCCGTCGGTATTGGCAAAGAAACCCGTCCCGGTCGAGCGCCTATAGAAGAGCAGATCGGTGCGGACGTTCCCGCCGAAGCTCCCGGGGATGATCGCATCCCAATCCCTGTCCCAGTTCGTATGTTCTTTAAGGGTGCGTAGGTTACCCTGGCCGTCGGTCCTGGCGAACGAGCCGACGCCCGAACGCTTGTAGAACAACAGATCGGTGCGACTATCGCCTCCGAAGTTACCCGGGATGATCGCATCCCAATCTCTATCCCAGTCCGAATGTTGCTTAATGGTCGATACGTTGCCCAGGCCGTCTGTGCTAGCGAAGTAACCGGTGCCGGTGGACCGCTTGTAGAAGAGCAGATCGGTATGATTGCTTCCTCCAAAATTACCGGGGACAATCACATCCCAATCTCTATCCCAATCCACATGTTGCTTGATCGGCGTCAGGTTGCCATTGCCGTCGGTGCTGGCGAAGAAGCCCACGCCGGTTCGCTTGTAGAAAAGCAAATCTGTGCGCGCGTTTCCGCCGAAACTGCCTGGAATAATCATGTCCCAGGCACGATCCCAGTTCGAATGATGTTTGATGGTCGATACGT
>JAXDOA010000304.1:0-4761 GCA_034669125.1 Hyphomicrobiales bacterium | reverse complement strand
GGGCAAGGTCGAGGAGTTGCAGGGCGCCGCGATCTTTCTTGCCAGCGATGCGTCGTCGTTCGTGAACGGGCACATCATGTTCGTCGACGGCGGGATGACGGCGGTGGTGTAATCCCTCCCCCGAAGGGGGAGGGTGGCTCCGAGTAAGCGTAGCGAACGAGGAGACGGGTGGGGCTGGTGCAGCAACTCTGACCCCACCCGGCGCGCTGCGCGCGCCACCCTCCCCGCAAGCGGGGAGGGATGGGAGAGACCTACGCCTTCTCCCCAATCGTCACGCTCACCTTGCCGACACCCTCGACCTCGCACTCGAGTCTGTGCCCGGGCTGCAGCGCGGAGACGCCCGCGGGCGTGCCGGTCATGATGATGTCGCCGGCCGCAAGCTCGACCATCTCGGAGAGCTTCCAGATGATCTCCGGCACGTTCCAGATCATCTGCGCGAGGTCGCCGTCCTGCTTCACCTCGCCGTTCACCTTGAGCCAGATGCGGCCCTTGGCGGGATGCCCGATCTCGGAGGCCGGCTTGAGTGGCCCGCAGGGCGCCGAGCCGTCGAACGCCTTGCCGATCTCCCACGGCCGCTTGATGTTGCGCGAGGCGATCTGCAGGTCGCGGCGCGTGAGATCAATGCCGACGCCGTAGCCCCACACGCAATCGAGCGCCTTGTCCTTCGCGATGTTGCGGCCGCCGGACTTGAGCGCGACCACCATCTCGACCTCATGGTGCAGATCGTTGGTCAGTGGCGGGTAGGGCACCGTGCCGCCGTCATGCACGATCGCGTCGGCGGGCTTGGCAAAGAAGAACGGCGGTTCGCGCTCGTCCTGGCCCATCTCCTTGATGTGCTCGAGATAATTGCGCCCGACGCACCAGATGCGCCGCACCGGAAACATCTTGGTCGACCCGGCGACCTTCACGGCGGCTTGCGGTGCGGGAGGAATGACGTATTCGGCGCTCATTGAAAGGTCCGTGTGCTGGAGTGGATGAACGATTTACTCGGCCGCGGCGGGCGCCTGCTCCTGCAACTGCAGGCGATAGAACGAGGCGTAGCGGCCGCTCTTGCGTAAGAGTTCGTCGTGCCGGCCGGACTCGATCATCGCGCCGTTCTCGATCACCAGGATGCGGTCGGAGTGCATGATGGTGGAGAGCCGATGCGCGATCACCAGCGTGGTGCGGCCCTTGCACAGTTCGGCGATCGCTTCCTGCACATGACGCTCGGATTCCGAATCGAGCGCGGCGGTCGCCTCGTCGAGCAGGATGATCGGCGCATCCTTGATCAGCGCGCGCGCGATCTCGATGCGCTGGCGCTGCCCGCCGGAAAGCTGATGCCCGTGCTCGCCGACCGGCGTGTCGTAGCCCGCCGGAAACGCCATGATGAAGTCGTGCGCGTGCGCGGCTCTTGCCGCGGCGACGATCTCGGCCTCGCTCGCCCCGAGTTTGCCGTAGCGGATGTTGTCGCGCACCGTGCCGCGGAACAGGTGCACGGTCTGCCCCACATAGGCGATCTGCTGGCGCAGCGATTTGCGCGACACGTCCGCGATGTTCTGCCCGTCAATGGTGATCGCGCCGCCCGCCACCTCGTAGAAGCGCAGCAGCAAATTGAGCACCGTGGACTTGCCGCCGCCGGAGGGGCCGACCAGCGCCGTCACCTTGCCGGGCTCGGCGACGAACGACATGCCGCGCAGAACGGGTTCGTTGGCGCGATAGAAGAATCGGACATCGGTGAACTCCACCCGCGCGGTGGTGAGCTTCAGCGCGGGCTTCTCGCCGTCCACGGGCTCGGTCGCGGGCGAGTCGAGCACCTCGAACAGCATGCGCACGCCAACGAGGTGGTTGTTCAGCTCCAGGTTCAGCCGTGTCAGCCGCTTGGCCGGCTCATAGGCGAGCAGGAATGCGGCGAGGAACGAGATGAAGCCGCCCGGCGCCGCGCCGGTGTAGATGATCAGGTAGCCGCTGTAGACGATGGCGAGGCAGATCGCGAGGCCGCCAAGCGCCTCCATTAGCGGGCTCGCGCGATTTGCGACGCGCGCCCATTTGTCGCCCTCATGCTGAACCGCCGACACGCTCTTATCGAAGCGGCGGCGCATCTCGTCTTCCAGCGTGAAGGCCTTCACCACCCGCACGCCCTGCAGCGTCTCCTGCAGCGTCTCGATCGTCTGCGTGTCGCCGGTGAACTGCACCTTAATGATCGCGCGCACGCGTCGCACCATCTTGCGCAGTGCAATCATCGCTGGCGGCGCAATGATCAGACCGCCGAGCGCCATCACGGGATCCTGTATTACCATAACGGCGAACAAGCCAATCAGCGTGCACAAGTCGCGGCCGACCGAGGTGATCAGCAGGGAGAGGACGAGGTTCGCGGCCCGCGAACCGGTCGTGAGCCGCGCGATGAATTCGGAGGAATGGCGGTCGGAGAAGAAGCCGATGTTCTCGGACAGCAGCTTGTCGAACATGTGCCGCTGGTTGTCGGCGACGATGCGGTTGCCGATCCGCATCATGATCACCTGCTGCCCGTAGGTCGCAGCACCCTTCAGGGCGAACAGGGCGAATGCCGCGATGCCGACCCACACCAGAGCGGGGAAGTTCTTGTGCACATAGGCCTGATTGACGACATCGCCGAGCAGATAGGCGGAGAGTGCCGTCGCCACCGCCGCGACCCCCATCATGACGAACGCGGCAAGATAGCGCGTTCTGTGACGCAGCGCATGCTCGGTGAGCAGCCGGCGGATCATGGCCGGCGCGCCGTAGCGGTCCGCGAACAGCGATGGAAAGCGCTCTGCGATCATGCGGCCAAGATTACTGCGATTCCTGCGGCCGATGGGCCGCGAATACGGGTTCCGCCAGAAGCGGCGCGCCGCCGTTCCTTGCCCGCCTGAGGGCTGGTTTTCAAGAAGAATCAGCAGTCTTTGACCGCGCCCGGCGAATAACGTTTCCCTACGCCAATCCGGATGGACTCCCGTGTCGGCGCGGGATTGCCGCGTGCACCGATTTTGACCTTGATGGGTTCTCTTCGGTAAATACGGCCCGCAGCTCAAGCAGCAGGATGGTCACGCCAAGCTGCTCCGACCAGCAGGGCCTCGTGATGATCCCGACGATTGTCATCAATCTCGACCGCGACATGGATCGCCGGACCACGATGGCAACGCGCCTGAGTGCTTTGAATGTTCCGCATACATTCCTGAGAGCTCTCGATGGCCGCGATCTGTCGCCGGAGGAGCTCGAGCGCTACGCACCGCGCGCTCAGCGGGACTATCCTATTCCACTGCTTCCGGGCGAGATCGCCTGCGGGATAAGTCACCTGACTGCGATCGCCGCAGGGCTTCGTCACGACGGCGATTTTTTTTGCGTTCTCGAAGACGACCTGCTGGTGGAGCCAGACCTTGCAGTTTGCCTGGACCCGCAATTTCTTGCCTCATTGCCGGCCTTCGACGTGCTGCGCCTGTTCACCCACATCGACCGCTGGGACAAGCCAAGCAAGATCGTAAAATATTTCAACGATCGCATCGTCGTTCGCATGCTGCGGCCCGGTTGGGGCTGTCAGGGCCAGATCTATAGCCGGCGCGGCGCAGAGAAGATTCTCAAGTCCATGACTAACGTATGCGCGCCCATGGATTTCGCGCTTTACCATGATTGCCGCGTGAGCGGACTGAAAGTGCTTGAGATGCGGCCGGGAATCGTTGCGCGCGACTTTTCCAAGCCGAGCTCTATCGGTGAGCGCCCTCCGAACACGCGTACTATTCGCAATGAGACGGTGCACGACCGGATCAATCGCAATAGCTATCGCGTGCGCCGAAAGTGGATGGCGGCCATCAGCTTTTTTCGCGCATGGGGTGTAAGGGAGTTTCTATCGTTTTTTTCAGCATGGCGATGAGAGGGGGCGCTATGCAGAAAACGTCGGACCAGCCAAGCGGGACCACGCCTAGTTGGCGGGCTCGCTAATCAAATCAGATCAACAGCAAAAGCGACGATAAGCTGAAAAAACACAGCCGCCAAAGCCACGATCATTGCGGCAACGTGGTCGCCGGTCTGCACCTGAACGAATATGACGACCGTAGCTTGGACGGCGCCGGAAAGCAGAAAAGCAAAATACTTCAACTACGCACCTGTTATCATTCTTTGTGAGCGGCTTCGTCATTAGTAGGGGCACTGCCCCTTTCGACCCCCAACTGGCCCCTGTTGAGAACAGACTGGTCCGTTTTGATCTTGGGTGGAACTATCCAACTAGGTGGCGGCCCCGTCCATCATCTAGTCACCAACCGTGCGAAGCGGAACGTGAAAAAGAGCCGCGCTCGATGTCGCCGCCTTCCGCCGCTTCTATCAACGCACCAGCACCCCGCCGGATTCAGATGCTTTCCGATGTCCGCATAAAAGCCGCGATGGATACGCCAGTCGGGATCGTGGCCGCGCAAGTCGCCGATCAGGTCATGCCGGTCGCTCGCGCCAAGCGGTCGAAGTCGACCGCCGACTTGGTGGGAACTATCTATCGAGGTCAGCAAATGATCGCCCTGCGGTTTTGCGCCGGGTTTTGCGCGGACGCGGCAGACGAGGCGACGAATTGCGCCGGATCGCCCCGCGTTTTGCGCCATCACGGACGCGTTCTGGGCCCAGCGCCTGACCGTCACCGATTGCGCAGCATCAGCTTGCGTTCCCAGGCCAGCGCGTGTTCGACAATCACCGCAAGGTCTTCATATGGCGGCCGCCAGCCGAGCGCCGCGCGGGCGCGGTCGGAGGAGGCGATTATCTGCGCCGGGTCGCCGGGCCGGCGCGCCG
>JAXDOA010000303.1:0-2693 GCA_034669125.1 Hyphomicrobiales bacterium | reverse complement strand
CGATCCCCAACACCGAGTTGCTGGTGCGCAAGGACGTGTGGCGGCTGCGCGCCTCGGGCAGCGTCACGTTCCAGATTAAGTTCGGCGAATACGGCGGCTCCTACGTGAACCACTGCCACAATACGGTGCACGAGGACTTCGCGATGCTGATGCGCATCCAGCTGCTGACCGGCGTGACCGGCTCGCCGCAGACGGCCGTGACGCCGACGCCGAATCCCTCGCCGGACGGCGTCACCTTCACCAACCCGGAAATCCTCCCCGAAGGGGACCCGCGAACCTGATTGGGCGTTGATACGGAATGGAGAGAGCAATGAACCATATGTCCACGCCTTCAAGGCTTTCGATCTCTGGCGCGCTGTCATTGGCGCTCCTGGCCGGCACCCCTATGACCGTCTCGGCTCAGACGGCTACGACGACATCGTCATCGGCTGGCGTTCTATCGACGTCCACGACCAGCACGACCGTGAAGAAAAAACCCACCTCGGCGACCGCCGACATGGTCAACGAGGCGATCCAGCGCTCCGAGGCGCGTGCCGCCAAGGAAGCGCAGAGCGGAGCGCCGCAAAAATGGGGCAGTGAGGAGCCGTTCACCTACAATCCGACGGTCAAGCGCTTCGACGCCAGCCAACAGTAGGGCAATCCGGCACCGGGCCAAGGCTACATGCCTTCGGCCCGGTCCGATTTGCATCGGGGGGAGTAAACCAATGCGACGACGCATGCTCGCCACGCTCGCGGCATCCGCAATGCTGTGCGCGAGCGCGCCCGCAGACGCGCAAATGCGCCGCGGTGCCGAGTTCTTCCCCAATCTTCCGGTGGTCGACCAGCACGGCGAGCAGCTCAAGTTCTACGACGACCTGATCAAGGACAAGATCGTCGTGGTGATGTTCATCTACACGAGTTGCACCGATATCTGTCCGCTCACCACCGCGCGCATGACACAGATCGAGGACAAGCTCGGCGCGGCGGTCGGGCGCGACATCTTCATCGTTTCAATTTCGGTGGACCCCGAGAACGACACCCCGGACAAGTTGAAAGCCTATTCAAAAGCCTTCGGCACCGGGGCGGGCTGGAGCTTCGTAACCGGGAAGCCCGAGGACATCCGCGCGATCAACTACCGGCTGGGCGAGCGCAGCAAGGTGCTGAGCGAGCATCGCAACGAGATCGTGCTCGGCAACGACCGCACCGGCGAATGGCAGCGCGACAATGTCATGGGCGATCTCGATCGCGTGACGCTGTCGATCCGCGAGATGGACCCGGCGTGGCGCGATCGGGTGCGTCAGGTGCCGCACACCCATGCGATGAATACCGGCGTCGCGATGGGCACGCAGCCCGGCCAGGCGATGTACAAGAAGATCTGCGCGCCCTGCCACACCATCGGCGTCGGCGACCGGGTCGGGCCCGACCTGCGCGGCGTCACCGAGCGGCGCGACCGCATCTGGCTCGCAAACTACATCCGCAATCCCGCTGCGATGCTGGCCGGGAACGACCCCGCCGCGCGCGAGCTGGCGGCGAAGTTCGAGACCGTGCGCATGCCGAACCTGCGGCTCTCCGAACAGGACGCGGACGACCTGATCGGTTTTCTGCGCCAGGAGAACGCAAAGCTCGCGGACACGCAAATGCCGGCGCCTTCGGGCGGTCATCAACACAAGCACTGAGCGATACGGTCCTCATCCTGAGGAGGCCGCAACGCGGCCGTCTCGAAGGATGGCGAGCCACCGCCCCCGCGGCCATGCTTCGAGACGCGCACTTCGTACGCTCCTCAGCATGAGGTCCGTGGCTACTCGCTCGCCTTGATGCCCGCGTCCTTGATCACCTTCGCCCATTTAGCAGTGTCGGTGCGGATGATGTTGGCGAAAACGTCCGGCGCATCGGTCACGACGTCGAGCCCGATCCGGCCGTAGTTTTCGCGCAGATGCGGATGCTGCACGATCTCGACCGCTTGTTTGTGCAGCTTGGCGATGATCGGCGCCGGCGTTCCGGCGGGCGCCAGCAGGCCGAACCATGACGTCGCCTCGAAGTCCGGGACGCCCGCTTCGACCATGGTGGGAAGTTCAGGGATAGCGGTCGAGCGCTTGAGCGAGGTCACCGCAAGCCCGCGCAGCTTGCCCTCCCGCACCGTCGGCAGGATCGAACCGGTATTCTGGAACGTCATGGTGATGCGCCCGCCGATCACGTCGATGAAGTTCGCGCCGCGATACGGCACGTGCACGATATCGAGCCCGAGCTGGCTCTTGAACACCTCGCCTGCGATGTGCTGCGGCGTCCCGGCGCCGGGGCTCGCGTAGGAGAGCTTGCCGGGCTGCGCCCTGGCGAGCGCGATCAGTTCGGCGACGCTCTTGGCCGGCACGTCGTTGTTCACCGCGAGAATACTCGGCATGACCAGCAGGCGCGCGACCGGTGCAAGGTCGCGCAGCGGCTCGAAGGTCGGATTGGTCTGCAGCGACGGATTGATGGTGAGCGCGCCGTTCGCGCCCCAATAAAGCGTGTAGCCGTCGGGCGGAGACTTGCCGACGCGCTCGCCGCCGACGCTGCCGCCCGCGCCCGGCAGGTTCTCGACCGTCACCGGCACGCTCCACGCCTCGCCGAGCTTCTGCGCGAACATGCGTGCGCTGATGTCGGTCGCGCTTCCCGGCGTGAAGCCGACCAGAATGCGGATCGTGCGATCCGGATAGTTTTGCGCATGCACGTGGCCC
>JAXDOA010000302.1:0-2897 GCA_034669125.1 Hyphomicrobiales bacterium | reverse complement strand
ACCCGCCAGATAGAACGTGATCGTATCGGCGAGCGGCATGTAGGAGACCGCCCAGAAGAACATCGCGACGTCGAGCGTCGAGAAGAGGATGCGGAGGATCTGCAGCCCGGGCCGCGGTGCGCCCGTGAACGCGGCCTTGCCGGCGCGCCAGATGAACGGACCAAGCAGCAGCAGCGTCGTTGCGCTGCGGATTAATAACAACTGCCCAACCGAATAAGTCGAGACGAGCCACTTCCCCACCGCGTCGTTGATCGAGAACAGGAACACGCCGGTGAGCATCAGCCCGATGCCGGCAAGCGCCGCCCGCTGGGACTGCGCCGTCACGGAAGTTCCACCGGCACAGCCGGCGCCGTGCGGGCCGCGACCTGCTCGCGCCAGAAGATATAGAGTCCCGCCGCCACGATGATCGCGGCTCCCGCGATCGTGTGGGCCTCCGGCAGTTCGCCGAACATGGCCCAGCCGAACAGCACCGACCACAGGATCAGCGTGTACTGATACGGTACCACGACGCTTGCCGATGCAAGCTTGAGCGAGCGAATGACGCAGAACTGCGCAAAGAGCGAAGCAATGCCGAGGCTTCCGATAAACAGAAAATCGAACGTGCTCGGCATGATCCAGCCAAACGGCGTGGTCGCCGCGCCAAAGACGAGCGCCCCAAGAAACTGGGTCGCGATCAGCACCGTACCGTTGGTCTCGCGCAGCGCGCGTGTCGTGATCATCAGCAGTGCATAGATCACGCTTCCCACAAGCGCGATCAGCGCCGGCAGCGAGACGCTTGCCGCTGACGGCCGTAGCGCGATCACGACGCCGATAAAGCCTATGAGCACCGCAGTCCAGCGGCGCCAGCCGACCTGCTCACGCAGCAGCACCACCGAAAACGCCGTAACGTAGATCGGCCCTGCGAGATAGAACGTCGTGGTATCGGCGAGCGGAAGATACGAGACCGCCCAGAAGAACATCGCGATTTCGAACGTCGACAACACGATGCGCAGAACCTGCAAGCCCGGCCTCGGCGCGTTCGCGAACGCGGCACGCCCGGCGCGCCATATGAACGGGCTGAGCAGAAAGAGCGTGATGGCGGCGCGGATGCCCATGAACTCGCCGACCGGATACTTCTCGACCAGCCACTTCCCGGCCGCGCTGTTGAGCGCAAACAGGAACACCGCCCCCAGCATGAAGCCGATGCCGGCAAGCGCGGCCGAACGGCCGCTTGGGGCGCTGGAAGTCGATGGAAGGGTCATTTCGGTCCCGGCGGGGGCCGAAAGCTAGAATTAGGAGCCATGCGCCGCAACCCGGCCGATTGCCGCGCGGACGCATAGGGCTTATCTCCAGCGTCATGAAATTTCTTGATGAAGCCAAGGTCTACATCCGCTCCGGCGACGGCGGGAACGGCTGCGTGTCGTTCCGCCGCGAGAAGTTCATCGAGTTCGGCGGGCCGAACGGCGGCGATGGCGGCCACGGCGGCGACGTGATCGTGACCGCCGTGAACGGGCTCAACACGCTGATCGACTACCGCTACCAGCAGCATTTCAAGGCGCAGAACGGCGGCGGCGGCATGGGCAAGGACCGCCACGGCGCCAACGGCAAGGACATGGTGATGAAGGTCCCGGCCGGCACGCAGATCTATGAGGAAGACGGCGAGACACTGCTCGCCGACCTGACCGAGGTCGGGCAGACGGTGACGATCTCACGCGGCGGCAACGGCGGCTTCGGCAACGCACATTTCAAGTCGTCGACCAATCAGGCACCGCGCCATGCCAATCCCGGCCAGCAGGGCGAGGAGCGCACCATCCGGCTGCGGCTGAAGCTGATCGCCGATGCCGGGATCATCGGATTGCCGAATGCCGGAAAGTCGACGTTTCTTGCGACCGTCACCGCCGCCAAGCCGAAGATCGCGGATTATCCGTTCACCACGCTGCATCCGCAGCTCGGCGTGGTGCGCAGCGACACGCGCGAATTCGTACTCGCGGACCTGCCCGGCCTGATCGAGGATGCGCATGAAGGCGTGGGGCTCGGCGACCGCTTTCTCGGCCATGTCGAACGCTGCCGCGTGCTCCTGCATCTCGTCGACGGCACCGGCGAGCATGCCGGCAAGGATTACAAGACGGTGCGTCATGAGTTGGAAGCGTACGGCCACGGCCTGACCGACAAGCCGGAGATCGTTGCGCTGAGCAAAGCGGATGCGCTGACGCCGGACGTGCTCAAGGAACAACTTGCGCGGCTCAAGCGCGCCGCGAAGAAAACGCCGCTCGTGCTTTCCGCCGCCGCACACACCGGCGTCCCGGACGTGCTGCGCCGGCTCGTGAGGGTGATCGACGGCGATCGTGTTGCCAGCGGCGAGACTGCCGAGGCCGAAGCCTGGCATCCTTAATTGCCAACGCGGCTGGCTTGTGAGACAGGGTTTCGCACAAACCGAAACCGATCATGTCCCGCAAGACACCAGCGCTGACCGACTTCCGCCGCATCGTCGTCAAGGTGGGCTCGTCCCTCCTGGTCGATGCCGCGGCCGGCCGCGTCAACGAGACCTGGCTCGCATCGCTTGGCCACGACATCGCGCGGCTGCATGGCGAGAAGCGCGATATCCTGGTGGTGTCGTCCGGCGCGATTGCGCTTGGTCGCGCGGTGCTGAAGCTGCCGCGCGGACCGCTCAAGCTGGAGGACTCACAAGCCGCTGCCGCGGTCGGGCAGATCGCGCTCGCGCGCACCTGGGCGGAGGCGCTCGGCCGCCATGACATTACGGCCGGGCAACTCCTGCTGACCCTCACCGACACCGAGGCACGCCGCAACTATCTCAACGCGCGCAGCACCATCGCGAAGCTGCTCGAATGGCGCAGCGTGCCGGTGATCAACGAGAACGACACCGTCGCCACCAATGAGATCCGCTATGGCGACAACGA
>JAXDOA010000301.1:0-5168 GCA_034669125.1 Hyphomicrobiales bacterium | reverse complement strand
AGCGTGATCGAGGCACCTTTCACTTCCGCGGGACTCGTCACGATGTCAAGCACGTCGTCCATGCGCGCGGGCTTGAGCCAATCGATCGTCATCGAGCGCACCACGAAGGCGAAGCCCGGCGCTTCCTTCTCGGTCGCCTCGAACAGCGCGCGGTGATCCGCGCCGATCAGGCGCATGTAATTGGTGCGCCCGCGCTCCATGAAGCGCAGATAGCTGGCGTGATAGACGATGCCGGTAAAATCGGTGTCCTCGTAGTAGACCCGCACCGGCATGGTGTGACGGCCGTCGACGATGGCGCCGTCGAGATTCATCTAGTTACTCGCCAGCGGCAGCACGTGGTCGCGCGTGAGCGGCGCGAGATGAATGTCGGGCGGCGATGACGGATCGATCCAGAGGATCTCGTCGATTTCGGCGCGCGCCGCGATGTCGCCCGTGACGCCGACCGCATAGACGGCTGCGTTGACACGCCGGTCCGGCTCGTTCGCAGCCTGGCATTCGAACGTCCCGAGCGGCGACACGGTGCCCGGCACCACGCGGCAGCCGAGTTCCTCGTCGAGCTCGCGCGCGAGCGCCGTCACGTCGTCCTCGCCGGCATCGCGCTTTCCCCCGGGCTGCATGAAAGCCTGCGTGCCACGCTTGCGCACCAGCAACACGCGGCCGCTCGCGTCGCGGATCAGCGCGGCAACAATGCTGATCGGCTCGCTCACGCGTCGTCCCCGTTGTTGAAGAGCCCGAACTGTCCCGGATCGCGTTGCGGCTCCGTGAGCCCAAGGTGCCGGAACGCATGACCGGTGAGCAGGCGCCCGCGCGGGGTGCGCTGCAGGAAGCCCTGCTGGATCAGGAACGGCTCGATGATCTCCTCGATCGCGTCGCGCGGCTCGGAGAGCGCCGCCGCGATCGTCTCGACGCCGACCGGCCCGCCGCCGTAGTTGAGCGCGATGGTGGAGAGATAGCGGCGATCCATCGCGTCCATGCCGGCCGCGTCGACTTCGAGCGCCAGCAGCGCCTTGTCGGCGACCGCGCGGTCGATCGCGGGTGCGCCCGCGACGTGCGCGAAATCGCGCACGCGCTTCAGCAGCCTTCCTGCGATGCGCGGCGTGCCGCGCGCGCGCCGCGCGATCTCGTCGGCGCCGTCCGGCGTCACCGCGATGCCGAGCACGCGCGCGCCGCGGTTCACGATCAGCTCCAGCTCCTCGCGGGTGTAGAAATTAAGCCGCACCGGAATGCCGAAGCGGTCGCGTAAGGGTGTGGTGAGCAGGCCCGCGCGCGTGGTCGCGCCGATCAGCGTGAAGCGCGCGAGATCGATCTTCACCGAGCGGGCCGCCGGCCCCTCGCCGATGATCAGGTCGAGCTGGAAATCCTCCATCGCGGGATAAAGGATTTCCTCGATCGCCGGATTGAGCCGGTGGATCTCGTCGATGAACAGCACATCGCGGTCTTCCAGGTTGGTCAGCAGCGCGGCAAGGTCGCCCGCCTTGGCGATCACCGGGCCGGACGTCGCGCGGAAGTTCACGCCCAGCTCGCGCGAGACGATCTGCGCGAGCGTGGTCTTGCCCAGGCCCGGCGGGCCGACGAACAGCACGTGATCGAGCGCCTCTTTGCGCGCGCTCGCCGCCTCGATGAACACGGAGAGGTTTGAGCGCGCCTGTTGCTGGCCGATGAATTCGGAGAGGCGCTGCGGGCGCAGCGAGGCCTCCGCGTCGTCGTCGCGGCGCTCGGGCGTCACGAGGCGGCGGGGCGCGGTGGTCATTTAGCCAGCTCCTTCAGCCCCAACCGGATGAGCTGCGCGGTTTCCGCGCCCTCGCCTGCGCCGCGCGCGGCGGCTGCGATCGCGGCTGCGGCCTGCGGCTGACCATAGCCGAGATTGACCAGCGCCGAGACCGCGTCCGCGACCGGCTGCGGCGCGCGCCGCTCATCCACCGCGCCCGCAAGCCGCACCACCGCGGGATCGATGTCGGCATATTTCGGCGCCTTGTCCTTCAGCTCGGTCACGACGCGCTCGGCGACCTTCGGGCCGACGCCCGGCGTGCGTGCCACCGTCGCCTTGTCGCGCATCGCGATTGCCGTCGCGAGCTCGGCGGGCTTCAAGGTCGAAAGGATCGAGAGCGCGACCCGCGTGCCCACACCTTGCACGGTCTGCAAGAGCTTGAACCATTCGCGCTCGATGTCGCTGGTGAAGCCAAACAGCCGGATCTGGTCCTCGCGCACATGCGTCTCGATCGCGAGCGTCACCGGATCGCCGGCCGCGGGCAGCGCTTGCAAAGTGCGCGCCGAGCAGTGCACCACATAGCCGACGCCGTTCACGTCGACGATGATGTGATCCTCACCGTAGCTGTCGATGATCCCCTTGAGCTTGCCGATCATCGCATCGCCACCTTCAGCAGCGCGCTCGCGCGATGGTGCGCATGCGTCACCGCGATCGCAAGCGCGTCGGCCGCATCCTCGGATTGCGGATCGGCCTTGGGCAGCAGCACGCCGATCATCAGTCTGATCTGCGCCTTCTCGGCGTGGCCGGCGCCGACGATGGTCTTCTTCACCAGGTTCGGGGCGTATTCCGCCACGGACAGACCGGCCTTCGCCGGAACCAGCAGGGCGATGCCGCGCGCCTGGCCGAGCTTCAAGGTCGCGACTGCATCGCGATTGACGAACGTTGCCTCCACGGCCGCCTCGTCCGGTCGGAACTCCTCCACGATGCGTGTAAGCCCGTCATGGATCGTCACGAGGCGCTCGGCGAGCGAAAGCTTGTCGTTGGTCTCGACCGAGCCGCAGGCTAGATAGATCAGCCGATTACCCTCGCAGGCGATCAGGCCCCAGCCGGTGCGGCGGAGGCCCGGATCGATGCCGAGGATGCGAATCGCGTGTGCCATCGCGCCCTGTTGATAGCACCTCGCCCCACCTTCGCGCCCCTGATACACAGGCCAGTCCCGCCGGATTCTGTAGTGATCGATCTTCCGACCTCCTCGACCTTTGCCGCCGTCGTGGCCGACCCGCGCTTCGCGCTGGCGATCGGCATTTCGGTGCTCTCCGGCGCGGTACGCGGCTTTTCGGGCTTCGGCTCGGCGCTGATCTACGTGCCGCTGATGAGCGCGCTGTACGGGCCGAAGATCGGCGCCGCTACGTTCCTGCTGACCGATTTCGTCACCGGCATCGTGTTCTCGATCGGGGTGTGGCGGCAGGCGGTGTGGCGCGAGATCGTGCCGCTCGCGATTTCCGCGGCGATCGCGGCGCAATTCGGCACGCTGATCCTGCAATACGCCGACCCTGCGCACCTGCGCTGGGCGATGGCGGCGCTCGTGCTGGTGATCGTCGTCGTGCTCGCCACGGGCTGGCGCTATCACGGCAAGCCGATGCTGATCGTGACCGTCCTGGTGGGGATCGCGGCGGGCCTGATGGGCGGCGCGGTGCAGATCTTCGGCCCGCCGGTCGTGCTATTCTGGCTGTCCTCGATGGCGACCGCCGCGGTGGTGCGGGCGAACTTCGTGGTGTTCTTCGCCCTCATGGCGGCGGCCCTGATCGCCACGTATCTGTGGTTCGGCCTGCTCACTCCGGACGTGATCGCGCTCGCGGCTTTCGTCGCGCCGTTGCATATCCTGGCGATGTTTGCCGGCGCGAAGGTGTTTCACTTCGCCTCGGAGACAACCTACCGCCGCGTTGCTTACGCGGTCATCACGCTTGCGGCGCTGGTCAGCATGCCGCTGTGGGATGGGTGGCTGCGATAATCCCTCCCCGCGCAGCGGGGAGGGTGGACGGCGCGAAGCGCCGGACGGGTGGGGCGAGGTTGGTGAAGTAACCCCACCCGGCTCGCTATGCTCGCCACCCTCCCCCTTCGGGGGAGGGATTAGGCACTCATCTTCTGCACCAGCGCATCCGAAATCTCGAAATTCGCGAATACGTTCTGCACGTCGTCATTGTCGTTGAGCGCGTCGATCAGCTTGAGCACCTTCTCGCCCTGCTCGTCGTCGACCGGCACGGTGTTCTGCGGCTTCCAGACGAGCGCCGCCTTGCGCGGCTCGCCGAACTTAGCTTCCAGCGCCTTGGCGACATCGCGCAGCGAGCCGTCGGTCGTATAGACTTCGTGGCCGTTGTCGCCCGACACGACATCCTCGGCGCCGGCCTCGATCGCGGCTTCCAGCATCGCATCGGCGGTCGCCACCTTGGCGTCGAACTCGACCACACCGACATGATCGAACATGAACGACACCGCGCCGGTCTCGGCGAGATTGCCGCCCGCCTTGGTGAAGCTCGCGCGAACCTCACCGGCCGAGCGATTCTTGTTGTCGGTCAGCACCTCGACGATCACGGCGACGCCCCCCGGCCCGTAGCCCTCATAGCGGATCTCGTCGTAGTTCTCCGCGTCGCCGCCGGTCGCCTTCTTGATCGCGCGGGCGATGTTGTCGTTCGGCATGCTCTCGGCGCGCGCCGCCAAAACCGCCGCGCGCAGGCGCGGGTTCATCGCCGGGTCGGGCAGGCCCATCTTGGCGGCGACCGTGATTTCACGCGCGAGCTTGCCGAACAGCTTGGACTTGATCGCATCCTGCCGCCCCTTGCGGTGCATGATGTTCTTGAACTGTGAGTGGCCGGCCAAGGGTGCCTCCGAAAACCTGTCTCAGAGAAATGCGGCGCGCGTTATAGGTCCGAACAACCGAAAAATCTATTCCCAGAATGCCGGGCGCGCTTCCGCCAACTGCCCGCCGAGCCGCACCGGCGCGATGCGTGTGGCCAGACCGGTCGCGTCGTCGATCTCCACCGCGACCGCGCACAAGGTCGCCGGACCGTTCGCCGGCTCGAATTTGCCCGACGGAATGCGCCGCACAAAGCGCTGCAGCGGCTCGGCCTTGTTCATGCCGATGACGGAGTCGTGGTCCCCCGTCATGCCCACATCGGTGATGAACGCGGTGCCGCCCGCCAGCACGCGATGGTCGGCGGTCTGCTCATGGGTGTGCGTGCCCACCACCAGGCTCGCGCGGCCGTGGCAGAAATGGCCCTTCGCTTGTTTCTCGCTGGTCGCCTCGCAGTGCATATCGATCACGATGGCATCGGCCGCGGCCTTGAGCGGACAGGCGGACAGCTCGCGCTCGGCCGCCGCGAACGGATCGTCCAGCGGATCCATGTAGATGCGGCCCATGGCGTTGATCACCAGGACATGCGCGCCGGCTTTGGTCTCGAGC
>JAXDOA010000300.1:0-5662 GCA_034669125.1 Hyphomicrobiales bacterium | reverse complement strand
GGCGATCTCCGTTTCCGCGCTCTCATCCCGGACGCCGACTGGGCGAGCCTGCCGCTTCCGATCCGCCGCCGCTTCAGCAAGCGTCTCGCGGGTGGAAAGACCGTGGTGTTCGTCGGCGAGGTGATCGAAACGCAGATGAGCCGCGCCGGCTGGTGGCTGGCGCAGGCGGCGCGGCTGATCGGCGGCCCGCTGCCGCTTTCGCGCGAAGCGCATGCGCCGAGCGTCGTCACGGTGAGCGAAGACATCGCGTGCGCCGGCCAGCATTGGACGCGGCTTTACGCGCGACGGAGCGGATTCCCGCAAGTCGTGCATTCGTCGAAACGCTTCGCCGGCCCGACGGGGCTGGAAGAATATGTCGGCTGCGGTGTCGGCATGGCGCTCACGATTCACGTGGAAGACGGCGCGCTGATCTTCCGCGCCGCGAACTATTTCCTGCAAATCGCCCGCTGGCGCGTGCGGCTGCCGGCCTGGGCGACGCCCGGCGCGCTCGCCGTCACGCATGCCGAACTCGGCGACGGGCGCTTTCTGTTCAGGCTCGACATCGTCCACCCGCAGCTCGGCGGGCTGATCTGCCAGACCGCCGCCTTTCAGGAGGCGCAACCATGACATCCACTTTGCTCTGGACCTTGATCGCGATCCAGATCGCGATGGCGGCCTTCGACACGATCTATCACCACGAAATCACCGAGCGGCTCGCCTGGCGTCCCTCGCAGCGGCATGAGCTGATGCTGCATGCGGCGCGCAGCCTGCTCTACGTGGTGCTGTTTCTCGTGCTCGGCTTTTTCGAAGCACACGGCGTGTTCGCTCTTGCGATCATGGCGGTGCTGGTCGCGGAGGTGTTCATCACGCTCGCGGACTTCATCGAGGAGGACATGAGCCGCAAACTGCCGGCGAGCGAACGGGTGAACCACACGCTGCTTGCCATCAACTACGGCGCCATTCTGGTGCTGGCCGTGCCTGTCCTAATCGCATGGGCGGGCCAGCCGACCGCGCTCCGGGTCGCGACGCATGGGGCCTGGAGCGCGTTGATGGCGTTCGCGGCGTTCGGCGCGGTCGTCTTCGGCCTGCGCGATCTCGCCGCCGCGCAGCGGCGCACCACGCTCGCGCCGCCCGACGGTCTGGTGGCCGCGCTACCCGCCCGGCAGACGGTGTTGGTCACCGGCGCGACCGGGTTCATCGGCCGGCGGCTCACGCAGGCGCTGGTGACTGCCGGCCATCAGGTGATCGTGCTGACGCGCGATCCCGCCAAGGCCGCGACGTTGATGCCGCCGTTCCGGCTGATCACCGGCCTGTCGCAGCTTCCCGACGACACGCACATCGATGCGATCGTCAATCTGGCGGGCGAGCCGATCGCGAACGGGCTTTGGACGGCGGGCAAGCGCCACCGCATCCTTGCCTCGCGCCTGCGTATCACCGGCAATGTCGTGCGCCTGAACAGGCGGCTTGCGGTGAAGCCCGCGGTTCTCGTCAATGCCTCGGCGATCGGCTGGTATGGCGAGCGCGGCGACGAGCGGCTGACGGAGACAGCCGATGGCGGATCGTCGTTCGGTCACGCCGTGTGTGCCGACTGGGAGCGCGCCGCCGTGCAGGCGGAGCGCTTCGGCGTGCGTGTCGTGCGCCTGCGCATCGGGCTCGTGCTCGGGACCGAAGACGGGCTGCTCGCGCAGTTGCTGACGCCGTTCGAATACGGCCTCGGCGGGCCGATCGGTTCGGGCCAGCAGTGCATGTCCTGGATCGAGCGCGACGACATGGTGCGGCTGATCGCTCATGCGATCGCCACGCCCGCGCTGTCGGGCGCCGTCAATGCCACCGCGCCCGAGCCGGTGCGCAACGCCACCTTCACGCAGGAACTGGGGCGGGCGCTGCATCGCCCGGCCTTCTTCCGCATTCCCGCCGCACCCTTGCGTCTCGTCGACCGGGATTTCGCCGAGGAGCTGCTGCTTGGCAGCAAGCGCGTCGTCCCCGAAAAAGCGCTCAACAGCGGCTTCGCATTCCGTCACGCCAGCCTGCGCGGGGCGCTTGGTGCGATCCTCGGCGCCACCGCCGATGAGGGGGCCGCGGCATCCGAGCGCAGCTCGGCCCTGGAGCATGCCGGAATGTGACAACCGGCCAATTCGCCGCGTCCCGCAAAGGCTTGACCCTGCCCAAGCCGTCATTTCATATGCCGCAACGACACAAATGACCGCCGGACAACGGCGGCGAGGGTGAACAGCAGCGCGGTTTTGGCTTAAATCGGCCCGCCGCGCGGCGTCGAAGGAGGGGACTCGTGGGCATCGATCGCGCCGGCGAGGCGGACACGTTTCCAAAGCTCCTGATTCACAACGCGCAGGTGCGCGGCAGCCGCACTTCGATGCGCCACAAGGACCTCGGCATCTGGCAGGCGTGGACCTGGGCGCAGGTGCTCGAGGAGGTACGGGCGTTCTCGGTCGGCTTGCAGGAGCTTGGGCTCAAGCGCGGAGACAAGTTCGCCGTCGTCGGCTCGAACCGCCCGCGCCTCTATTGGGCGATGTGCGCCGGCCAGGCGCTCGGTGCCGTGCCGGTGCCGATCTACGCGGACTCGGTCGCCGACGAGATGGCGTATGTGCTGGAGCACGCGGGCTCCACCTTCGCGATCGTGGAGAATCAAGAGCAGGTCGACAAGCTCATGTCGATCGTCGAGCGCCTCACCACGCTGCGTCACATGGTCTACGACGAGCCGCGCGGCTTGCGCGATTACGAGCGCGGCAAGCTCTCGTGGATCGACGACGTGCAGAAGCTCGGGCGCGAGAAACTTAGCTCCGATCCGTCGCGGCTGGCGCAGTGGGAGGCCTCGGTTGCCGAAGGACAGGGCTCCGACCTTGCCGTGATCCTCTACACGTCGGGCACGACCGGGCGGCCGAAGGGCGTGATGCTGACCTACGACAACGCCATCATCTCGGCGCGCAACGGCAATGTGTTCGACGGCCTCGACGAGAACGAGGAGACCATCGCCTACCTGCCGCTCGCCTGGGTCGGCGATCACCTGTTCTCCTACGCGCAGCATTACGTTGCGGGCTACTGCGTGAACTGCCCGGAGGCGGGCGAGACCGTGGTGGAGGACCGGCGCGAGATCGGCACCACCTATGCGTTCGCGCCGCCGCGCGTCTACGAGAACCTGCTGACGCTCACCATGGTGCGCATGGAGGATGCGAGCCGCCTCAAGCGCGCGATGTTTAATTATTTCATCGACCACGCGCGCAAGTGGGGCGAGAAGATCCTGAACAACAAGGAGCCGGTGCCGCTGACGGCGCGGCTGATCTACCGGCTCGGCGATTTCCTGGTCTACGCGCCGCTGAAGAACCGTTTCGGCCTCACGCGCATCCGGGTCGGCTACACGGCGGGCGAGGCGATCGGTCCGGAGATCTTCCGCTTCTTCCGTGCGCTCGGAATCAACCTGAAGCAGCTTTACGGGCAGACCGAAGCGTCGGTCTACATCACGGCGCAGCCGGACGGCGAGATCTATGCCGACACGGTGGGCAAGCCGAACATCGATGTCGACGTGAAGATCGCCGACAACGGCGAGGTGCTGTTCAAGTCGCCCGGCGTGTTCCAGGGCTACTACAAGGACCCGGAGAAGACCGCCGAGACCAAGACGGCGGACGGCTGGGTGCGCACCGGCGATGCCGGCTTCCTCGATCCGAAGACCGGTCATCTCAAGATCATCGACCGCGCCAAGGATGTTGGACGGCTGAAGGACGGCACGCTGTTCGCGCCCAAATACATCGAGAACAAGCTCAAGTTCTATCCGAACATCAAGGAGGCGGTCGCGATCGGCGACAGGCGCGACGACGTCACCGTGATGCTCAACATCGATCTGGTCGCGGTCGGCTCATGGGCCGAGCGCAACGGCGTGGTGTACGGCTCCTACCAGGAGCTCGCCGGGCATCCCAAGGTCTACGCGATGCTGGAGAAGCACGTCGACGAGGTGAACAAGTCGCTGGTCGACGAGCAGGTGATGGCCGGCGCGCAGATCAAGCGCTTCCTGGTGCTGCACAAGGAGCTCGACGCCGACGACGGCGAGCTGACGCGCACCATGAAGATCCGCCGCGGCCTGATCGCGGAGCGCTACGGCGCGCTGGTCACGGCGCTCTATGACGGCGCGACGGTGGCCGATGTCTCGACCGAAATGACGTTCGAGGATGGACGCAAGGGGATGCTTTCCGCGCGCGTCGCCATCCGCGACATGAAGACCTATCCGGTGCCGGCGAAGCCGCTGGAGCAAGCGGCGTGAGAGCCCCGACCGGCGCCGACATCGCGGCCGGCGAGACGATTCTCGCGGTCGAGAACGTGTCGCTCGCGTTCGGCGGCGTGAAGGCGATCACCGATGTGTCGTTCGATATCCGCAAGGGCGAGATCCGCGCGATCATCGGACCGAACGGTGCCGGCAAGACTTCGATGCTCAACGTGATCAACGGCTTCTACTGGCCGCAGCACGGCCGCATCATGTTCAAGGGCGAGACGCGCGCCAAGATGCGCCCCTACGAGGCGGCGAGCGGCGGCATCGCGCGCACGTTCCAGAACGTCGCGCTGTTTCGCGGCATGACGGCGCTCGACAACATCATGGCGGGACGCTCGCTGCGCATGCACAGCAACTTCTTCTGGCAATTGCTGCGCCACGGGCCGGCGATGCGGGAAGAAGTCGAGCACAGGAAGCGCGTCGAAGACATCATCGAGTTCCTCGAGATCGCGCATATCCGGAAAGTCCCGGTCGGCGTGCTGCCCTACGGCCTGCAGAAGCGCGTGGAGCTCGGCCGCGCGCTCGCCATGGAGCCGGATTTGCTGCTGCTCGACGAGCCGATGGCGGGCATGAACCTCGAAGAGAAAGAGGACATGTCGCGCTATGTGATCGACGTGAACAATCACTACGGCACCACGATCGCGCTGATCGAGCACGACATGGGCGTGGTGATGGACCTGTCCGACCGCGTGGTGGTGCTCGACTACGGCCGCAAGATCGCCGACGGCACGCCGGACGAGGTGAAACGCGACAAGGCGGTGATCGACGCCTATCTCGGAGTCGCACATTGAAGATTCTGGCGCATTGACATGGACCTCCTCTACAAAATCTTCGTCGATCCGTTCGTGCAGATGGGCGCGGCGCCGGATCTCCTCGTGCAGACACTGTGGGAAGGCTTGGTCGCGGGCGTGCTTTACGCGCTGATCGCGCTCGGCTTCGTGCTGATCTTCAAGGCCTCGGGCGTCTTCAATTTTGCGCAAAGCATCATGGTGGTGTTCGCCGCGCTGACGCTGGTCGGCCTCTATGCGCTGCTGCGCAGCTGGGGCGTGCGTCCGAGCGATCTCGCGGCGTTCCTCGCGCTTGGGCTCACCATCGGCGTGATGTTCCTGCTCGCTGTCGGCGTCGAACGACTCGTACTGCGCCCGCTCGTCAATCAGCCGGACATCATCCTGTTCATGGCGACATTCGGGCTCACCTATCTACTGATCGGGTTTGGGCAGATCGTGTTCGGTGGCGAATCCAAGATGATGATCGCCGAGGACCTGTATCTTCCGCACGGCTCGGTTGAGTTCAAGATATTCGGCGGTTTCGTCAATCTGCAGAAGATCGATATCGCGGCCGCGGTCATCGCATCGGTGATGGTGGCGACGCTCGCGGTGTTCTTCCAGAAGACCCGCATCGGCCGCG
>JAXDOA010000299.1:0-8191 GCA_034669125.1 Hyphomicrobiales bacterium | reverse complement strand
CGAGTGCAACCGCTCCATCAAATTTCGCGACCTGCTCAAGACCGCGCGCGAGCTTGGCGCGGCCGTGACGGATGAGTCGACGCCGCCCGACATGGCGACGACGACCCGGGTGTCCTGCGGCCGGCCTTGCGTTTCGAGGCTTTTGAGCATGCGCTCATACGTATAAGGCGGGCTCGTGGGGCGCAATGCGGGGCTTTCCGGAACCCGCATCGGCAGTTCTTGCCGCTTGTGCAGCAAGGGATGCCGGGGATGCGGCTCGTGGTGGCGCCCGATAATTCTCATAACGTACTGATATATCGAGATAATAAGACATTGAAGGCCATGGCCCGGCGCTTGCAATCACCTCAGCGCTCCCGTGCGCCTGATGAGGTGAGGCCTTGCCCCACGTTGCGTCCGATCCGACCGTTTCGCGGCCCTTGCGTCCTGAGCCGCTTTCCGGCCGCGCAGCGCCTGCCGGCGAGCCGTCCGGTGCGTTCGAGGAGCTGCTCGATGCGCCTGGGGCGCAGCGCCCGCGTCCGGCCAAGAATGGCCAATCGGCCGACCCCAAGCCCGTGGCGAAAGCCGCCGAGACGGTCGCGGACGCAACGCCAATCCCGCCGGTGGATTTTGCCGCCGTCGCCGAAGCCCTCACGGTCGACGCTCCCGCGGATGCGAAGCCGGTCGAGCAAATGACCGAAGACGCGCCGGTCACGCCGGACCAGTCCAAAGCAAGCGATGACGCCGTTGTCCTGGCGCCCGACACAACGGTCGCGCCGCCCCCAACTGTCGCAATCGCAGTCGCGCTACCGGCCCCCCTGCCGACCACGTCTGCGGCAGCGGCTGGTAGCGGTGAGGTCGCGGGTATTGCCTCGGTCGACCTTCAGGCTTCGGCGCCCGCGGTCGCCGCGAATCCCGAGCCACCCACTTTGCCCGGGCCCGCCGAAGCCGGCGAACCCGCCGCTGCCAACGCACACGTCGCTGCTGCTGCCGCAACAGCCGCCCCGGTTGAAAAAACCGCCCTGCCCGACGACACGCAAAAAGCTGCCGCCAGCCTCCCCGAAACGAGCGACAAGAAAGACGCAACCGCTGTCCACGCCGACGCCAAGACTGAATCCGGCAAGGCGAAAGCGGACCATGGCGCCGCGCGCGCGCCGGGTGCGCAACCGCATCCGAACGCGGCCAGGTCCGATCCAGCATCCGAACCGCAGCCCAAAGCAGTCCCGCATCAGCCGCGTCCCGAAGCCGCCGAACGGGCGCCGTCGACCGCGCACGCAGGCGCCGCGGACGCTCGCCCCGAGCTCCCCGCAACCGCTGCGCCGCAGGCTCAAGTGCATGCCGGCGGACCCCTGCCCTTCGGGCTCGCCGTCCACACCGCAATTCCGCTGGCGGCCCTTTCGCCATTGACGGCGTTGCGCATCGACGCCCCCGCGGACAATGCCGTTCCGGTCGCCGGCCTCGCGGTCGAGATCGTGTCGCGCGCGCAGGATGGACTGCGGCGCTTCGACATCCGCCTCGATCCGCCGGAGCTGGGCCGCATCGACGTACGCCTCGATGTCGATACGGCCGGCAAGGTCACGTCGCGCCTCACGGTCGAGCGCGCCGAGACGCTCGACCTCCTGCGCCGCGACGCGCCGCAGCTTGAGCGCGCGCTGCAGCATGCGGGCCTGAACACCGAAGGCGGCCTGGAATTTTCGCTGCGCGACCAGAATTTCGCCAACCGCGAGCAGGCGCCGCGCAATCCCGCCACGCAGCTGATCGTTCCCGACGACGAGGCGGTTGCCGCGGAGGCTGCGCGCCGCGGCTATGGCCGGATGATCGGGCTCGGCGGCGGCGTGGACATCAGGGTGTGAGGACGAACCATGGCTGACACGATTGCGCGACTTGCCGCTGCGGTCACATCGCAAACCGGCACCGCACCGAGCGCCGCCTCGGGCGTCCCGACAACCAGCGTCGCCAACAAGGCGACACTGGCGCAGAACTTCGACACGTTCCTGACGCTGCTGACGACCCAGCTGAAGAACCAGAACCCGCTCGAGCCGCTCGACACCAACCAGTTCACCCAGCAATTGGTGTCCTTCGCGGGCGTCGAGCAGCAGATCAACATGAACCAGCAGCTCACCTCGCTGGTGAATTTGCAAAAAGCCAACCAGGCCACCAGCGCGATGAGCTTCCTCGGCTCCACCGCGACGGTGGATGGCGCCACCACCAAGCTTACGAACGGCGCCGCCTCGTGGGCCTTCTCGGTCGACAAACCGTCGACCGGCACGGTGACCATCAAGAACGCGGCCGGGTCGCTCGCCTACAGCGGCAGCTATCCGCTCACCCCCGGCGCGCAGAACTTCAACTGGGACGGCCGCGGCAATAACGGCGTGAAATGGCCGGACGGCGACTACACCCTCTCGGTCACCGCCAAGGACGCCGCCGGCAACACGGTCGCGATCTCGACCGAGGTGAAGGGCACGGTGGACAGCGTCGACCTGACGCAGAACCCGCCGCTGCTCAAGATCGGGGGCCAGAGCTTCGCCCTCGACAAGATCAAGCAGATCGTACGTCCGGGCCTCTAGGGCGCGGTTTTTCGAGGCTTTTGCCCGCGCGGCGCTTCCCGCGCCACGGTAGGAATTTGTTTCCTATTTACCGCCGGCGCTTAGCTAAATTTTAAATCCGGGCCCGTATTCTCCCGGTTGAGTATCAGTAAGTATGTGTGAGAGTACCAATGACCGAACCTCATCGCCCGAGGGTCAAGTATGTCATCGGGCCCGACGGCAGCCCTCTGACGATCGCGGATTTGCCGGCTCCCGGCACGCGACGCTGGGTTATTCGCCGCAAGGCGGAAGTGGTTGCCGCGGTTCGTGGCGGACTTCTGTCGCTTGAAGAAGCGTGCACGCGTTACACGCTGACCGTCGAGGAATTCCTCGCCTGGCAGTATTCGATCGACCGTCACGGCCTTGCCGGCTTGCGTACCACGCGTATCCAGCAGTACCGGCAGTAGACGATCAATTCTTAGCGAAATGCTAACGACCGCGCCGGCCAATGGCCGGCGTGATCGTTTTCTGATTTTCGCAGATAAAAACAACTGGGCGAGGCGACGCGGTTCTAGTCGCCGATCCGCAGAACTTGAAGAAATGCTTCGGGCGTGAGGATTGCGATTCCCTCGTGCTTGTCGAGAATTAACAGATCCTTGTCGCGCGTGATCAGATAGTCCGCGCTGGCGGCTATTGCGCACGCAAGGATCATGTCGTCGTTTGGATCGCGGACGACTCGAATAATGGGAATCTGTTCGACCAGCGTCCCCATCGCGGCGAGCGTCTCACAGAATCCCGATACATCGACATCGGAGTAGCGAAAGCGCCGCCGCAAGCGTTCTTCCCGAAGCAAGACTGATGATGTTTCCCGGATGATATCGGCCGAATAAAACAGATCGAAACGCCCGCGTCGGCGAGACGAAAAAGCTCTGCCGCAACACCTCCGGCTTCGGGTGTTAGGAAGATGCTGACGAGAATCGTCGAGTCCAGGACAGCTTTAGGCATCCCCGCGCTTCTCGCGCCGAAATTCCTTCACGATCTCTGCGATCCATTCCTCCCTCGCACTCGGGTCCTCGTTCGGAGTGGGCTCCAGATCCTTCACGCGGGACATGATTTCCTGGATTTCTTGCCACGCACGATGACTCTCGGCATCGCGATTGGCCATCGACACCGGCCGCAGCAGCACCCCGTCCTTGACGATCTGGGCGTCCAAATAGTCGCCTTCCTTGACGTTGAGCGCCTGCCGGACTTCGGCCGGCAAGGTGAGTTGCGCCGCGCGGCGCACGCGCATCAGGGCCATGGCTTGCTCCTCCTGTTTACGAATTTCGTATTTTCATACTATCGTAAATTACGAATTTGGCAATTCCACCGGACCGGTCCGGGCCCTCCGGCGAAATCGCGAGAGATTTCTGGCCGTTAACCAGATCGAAACCATGAACCCGGCAAAACTTGCCGGGTCGGGCGCGCGCTTCGCCCCGTGGGAATGGCTGGGGCACAATCCGTGCAAGGTCTCGTCGAGTTCATCAGGACGCTTGGCGCCGCGCGCCTTGGTGCCATGGCGGCGGTCACGGCCGCGCTGGTCGGCGTATTCGCCTTCATCATCCTGCGCGTCACCGCACCGCAGATGGCGCCGGTCTTCACCGACCTGACGCCGGAGGATTCCGCCGCGATCGTGAAGGACCTGGAGCGCCAGGCGATCCCCTATGAGCTGAAGAACGACGGCGCCATCGTGCTGGTGCCGCGCGACCGCATGACCCGCGTGCGCATGAAGCTCGCCGAAGGCGGCCTGCCCAAGGGCGGCGGCGTCGGCTACGAGATCTTCGACAAATCCGACACGCTCGGCGCCACCAGCTTCGTGCAAAACATCAATCATCTGCGCGCGCTGGAGGGTGAACTCGCCCGTACCATCAAGGCGATCGACCGCGTGCAGGCCGCCCGCGTCCATCTCGTCCTGCCCGAACGCCCGCTGTTCTCGCGCGACAAGGTCGAGCCGTCCGCCTCGATCGTGCTGCGCGTTCGCGGCGCCTTGGAGGCGAGCCAGGTGCGCGCGATCCGCCACCTGGTCGCCTCCGCGGTGAACGGCATGAAGCCGCAGCGCGTCTCGGTCGTGGACGAGGCCGGCAACCTGCTCGCCGATGGCGCAAGCGGCCCCGAAGGCGCGATCGGCGGCAACGGACAGGAACGCCAGGCCACCTTCGAGCGGCGCCTGAAGGACCAGATCGAGTCGATCGTGTCCTCGGTGGTCGGGCCGGGCCGCGCACGCGTGCAGCTTTCGGCCGAATTCGACTTCAACCGCATCACCGAGACGTTCGACAAGTTCGATCCGGAAGGGCGCGTGCTGCGCTCCAGCCAGACGCGCGAGGAATCCTCCGGCAGCGACAGCAAGGAAGGTCAGGTGACGGTTGGTAATGAGCTGCCCGGCGGGCAGCAGGGCCAGCAGCAGCCCGCCCAGGCCGGGCGCGACCAGAGCAAGAAGTCCGAGGAAATCGTCAATTACGAAATCTCGCGCTCGACCAAGACCGAAGTCACCGAAGGCGGCCGCATCAAGCGCGTCTCGGCGGCCGTGCTGGTCGACGGCAGCTATGCCAAGAACGACAAGGGCGACGTCGTCTATCAGGCGCGCACCAAGGAAGAGCTTGACCGCATCGCCGCGCTGGTGCGCACCGCGATCGGCTTCGACCAGAAGCGCGGCGACCAGATCGAGATCGTCAACCTGCGCTTCGCCGAGGCGCCCGCCGCCCCGATCGCCGAGCCGTCCGGCGGCTTCCTGTCGTTCCTGCAGGTCACCAAGGACGACCTGATGCGCGCGATCGAGCTCGCCGTGATGGCGCTGCTCGGCCTCGTGGCGGTGCTGTTCGTGGTGCGGCCGCTGGTGCGCCGCATCCTCGCGCCCGACGAGTCACGGCCGATGTCAGCCGCAACGACGGGCGCGCCCGCGCTCGCAAGCTCGGGCGCGCATGCCGCCCTCCCCGACGCGCCAATGACGGGCGTGCCGAGCCAGGCCTCCAAGATGATCGACATGGCGCAAGTGCAGGGGCAAGTGCACGCGCAGTCGATGCAGAAGGTCGGCGAACTTGCCGAACGCAATCCGCACGAAACCGTCGCCATTGTCCGTCAATGGCTGCAAGACGCTCCGGCCTGATCGGGACAAGCCATGGCCGCCGCCGCGCAAAAATCCCAGAACCGCAGCAGCGAGATCGCCGATCTCGTTGCGACGCTCGCCGGCCGTCAGACCAGTGCCGGACCCGCGCGCCAGCTCAAAGGCCCGGAGCGCGCGGCCGTCCTGATGCTCGCGCTCGGCGAACAGCACGGCGAAAAGGTCTGGAAGCTGCTCGACGACGACGAACTGCGCCAGCTCTCCATCGTGATGTCGACGCTCGGCACCGTCGAAGCCGAGTCGGTCGAGAGCCTGATGATCGAATTCGTCGGGCGGCTGTCGGCGTCCGGCGCGCTGCTCGGCAACTTCGACGCGACCGAGCGCCTGCTGGTTCAGTATCTGCCGAAGGACCGCGTCTCCAACATCATGGAGGAAATCCGCGGGCCGGCGGGCCGCAACATGTGGGAGAAGCTCTCCAACGTGCAGGAGCAGGTGCTCGCGAACTATCTCAAGAATGAATATCCGCAGACCGTCGCGGTGGTGATCTCGAAGATCAAGCCGGAGCACGCCGCGCGCGTGCTGGCGATCCTGCCCGAGGAGCTCGCGCTCGACGTCGTCTCGCGCATGCTGCGCATGGAGGCCGTGCAGAAGGACGTGATCGAGCGGCTGGAAAACACGCTGCGCACCGAATTCATGTCCAACCTCTCGCAGACGCGCCGCCGCGATGCGCACGAGGTGATGGCGGAGATCTTCAACAACTTCGACCGCCAGACCGAAACGCGCTTCATCACCGCGCTGGAAGAGCAGAACCGCGAGGCGGCCGAGCGCATCAAGACGCTGATGTTCACCTTCGACGACCTGGTCAAGCTCGATGCCGGCTCGGCGCAGACGCTGATGCGCCATGTCGACAAGGACAAGCTCGGGGTGGCGCTGAAGGGCGCCAACGATACGGTGCGCCAGTTCTTCCTCGGCAACATGTCGACGCGCGCCGCCAAGATGCTGGTCGACGACATGCAGGCGCTCGGGCCGGTGCGGCTGCGCGATGTCGACGAGGCGCAGGCGCTGCTGGTCAATCTCGCCAAGGACCTCGCCGCCAAGGGCGAGATCATGATTTCCAAGAACCGCGCCGACGAAGAGCTGATCTATTGAGGCCCATGTGAGAAGCGCGCCGGTCAAATTCCTGTTCGAGGACGATTTCGCGGGCCAAGGGGCGCCGGGAAAGCGCCCCGTCACGGCCGCTGCCCACGAGGCAGCGCTCGCGCGTGCCGAAACCGAAGCCTATCGCAACGCGTTCGCCGCCGCCGAGGCGAAGATCGAAGGCCGCACGGCCGCCGCCTGCGAGCGCATCGCGCAGGCGATCACCACGATGGCGCAGGGACTAGCTGCCATCGAGGCCCGGCTCGAAGCCGAATCCGTCGAGGTCGCGGTCGCGGTTGCCAGAAAGCTCGCGCCCGAACTGATCGCCGCCGAGCCGCTCAGCGAGATCGCCGCGCTTGCGGCCTCCTGTTTCCATCAGTTGATCGCCGCGCCGCACGTCGTCGTGCGTATCGCCGAGCCGGTCTACGAGAATGCCCACACGCGGCTTGAGGAGATCGCGCGGCTGCGCGGCTTCGAGGGCCGTCTGGTCGTTCTCGCGGAGCCCGGCATGGCGCTCGGAGATTGCCGCATCGAATGGGCCGACGGGGGCCTCTGCCGCGACCGCGCCGCAACCGAAGCCGTGATCTGCGAGGCGGTCGAGCGATACGTCGCGGCGCGCCGTGCGACGGCCGGACCATGATTTTTGGAGATTGAGCGATGGCTGACGACACCAAGGTAACGCTGCCCGAGCTCGACCGGAACGCCGATGTCGTGCCGCACGAGACGCCACTCGCACCCGATGGCGGCGACACGACGCGCAGCGCTTCCGATCTGGAAGCCGTGTTCGACGTGCCGGTGCAGGTGTCCGCCGTGCTCGGACGCACCCGCATGGATATCGGCGACCTGTTGCGGCTCGGCCCCGGCGCGGTGCTCGAGCTGGACCGCAAGGTCGGCGAGGCAATCGACATCTACATCAACAACCGGCTGGTCGCGCGCGGCGAAGTCGTGCTGGTCGAGGAAAAACTCGGCGTGACCATGACCGAAATGATCAAGGCGGAGAGAAGTTAGCGAGTGGCGAATAGTGAGTAGCGAACAGAAAGCGTCGAAGCACGGATCCACTACTCGCTATTCGCTACTCGCTACTCGCCAGGCAGTGCCAGAGAATACGAAGAAGGACCGAGACCCATGCGCCTCCTGATCGTCGGAACGCTCCGCGGCCAGCTCACGCTCGCCACCAAGCTCGCCATGGACAAGGGCGCGACCGTCACCCATGCGGAAGGCGCCGAGATGGCGCTGCGCGTGCTGCGCTCCGGACGCGGCGCGGACCTCCTGATGGTCGAGGTCGCGGTCGACATCCGCGATCTGATCACACGGCTTGAAGCCGAGCACATCACCGTGCCGGTGGTCGCGTGCGGCACCTCGACCGATGCGCGCGCCGCCGTTGCCGCCATCCATGCGGGCGCGAAAGAATACATCCCGCTGCCGCCCGACCCGGAGCTGATCGCGGCGGTGCTCG